>NZ_VILA01000014.1:0-34143 GCF_009712025.1 Dolichospermum sp. UHCC 0406 | reverse complement strand
ATCTGGGGACTGCCTACAGTGATAGAATCAGGGGTGATAAAGCGGATAATCTGGAAAATGCCATCGCAGCTTATAATGAAGCTTTAGAAGTGAGAACCCGCACCGATTTTCCTGTAGATTGGGCAACGACGCAAAATAATCTGGGGACTGCCTACAATAATAGAATCAGGGGTGATAAAGCGGATAATCTGGAAAATGCCATTGCAGCTTATCAGCAAGCTTTAGAAGTTTATACCCGCACCGATTTTCCTGTAGAAAATGCTCAAACTTTATTCAATTTGGGTATTCTTTATCAACAATCACAACAGTTTGATTTAGCTTACGATACCTTTAAATCTGCCCTTGTCACAGTTGAAGATATACGGGGGGAAATTATTTCTGGGGAAGAAAGTAAACGCAAACAAGCGGAAGAATGGAATCAACTTTTTGTATGCATGGTGGAAGTTTGTTTAGTGCTGGGTAAAGAAAGGGAAGCTATCAGTTATATTGAACGCAGTAAAACCCGCAATTTAGTAGAATTGATTGCTGAAAAGGTTGATTTTACACCAATTGAATATTCAGAAATTCAAAATCTGTTAGATGAGAAAACTGCAATTATTCAATTTTACATTTTTAATGCTTGTTTCCGGGCTTTCATTATTACCAAAAACAACGATAAACCAATAATTTGGAAATCTACAGAGGAAGATTTAGATCAACTCATAGATTGGGTTTATGATGAATATATCACCCTTTACTATTCCGACCGTAACAAATGGCGAAATAATTTAAATGATCAACTTACCAAACTTGCAGAAATTTTCCATATTAATGAAATAATTGCCCAAGTTCCAAAGGATATTCAAAAAATAATTATCATTCCCCACCGTTATTTACACTTATTACCTTTTCATGCTATTCCTTTATCTACAAATTCAGAATATTTATTTGATGAATATCCTGGTGGTGTCAGTTATGCACCCAGTTGTCAACTTTTGAATATTGCTAAAGAACGTCTTTCTAACCCTATTCTACAAAGAGAGAGAACAAGATTAGAACCTCTCTCTAACTCTCTCCTAGAAGGAGAGAGAACAAGATTAAGTAACCTATTTGCAATTCAAGATCCTAATAACAATTTACCTTTTACTAACACTGAAGTGGAAACAATTGCAGCTAATTTCTACCCCCAGCAAATCCTCAAAAATAATGAGGCCAGCAAAGCCAATTTACAGGAGACTACTACATTTAATAACTTTACTAATTCCCAATGGTTACATTTTTCTTGTCACGGTAGTTTTGATTTAAAATCACCTTTAAAATCAGCTTTACAACTTGCTGATTCGGAAGTTAATGCTTCACTTTTGACAACATATTCATCTCGTTATGTGAGAATTAATGAAGAAACTGCTATTGATTTATCAAAATGTTTGACATTAGCAGATATCTTAGAATTAAATCTCCCTCAATGTTATCTTGTTTGTCTTTCTGCTTGCGAAACCGGCGTAATTGATGTTAGAAATAACAGTGATGAATTTATTGGTTTATCCAGTGGTTTTATGAAAGCCGGTGCAGTTAATATTGTTAGCAGTTTGTGGACTGTGAGTGATGTTCACACCGCTATTTTAATGATTAAATTATATGAAAATATCGCCAATAATTCCCAGGATATCACATTGGCATTAAACACAGTCCAGGAATGGTTACGCAAAGCTACACAGGTAGAAATCATTGATTGGTTGAAGCAGAAAACTGAAATAAAGGAGGAACAAAAAGAGAACATTATTAATTCATTATCTAAGCAATGTAGACCCGAACATCAACCATTTAACCAACCATATTTTTGGGCTGCTTTTTGTGCCGTTTCTCCTGTAATGTAGGTTGAGTTGACAAAGTGAAACCCAACATTATCAAAAATTTCGTATTATTTCATGTAGAGATTTAGCAGTGATTGTAAGTGTCAAATTAATGAAAATTGATGTATTCTTAAGCCAGAGAATAAATTCTCTGTCTAAAAGCTAAAGTCGGTTAAAACCGACTATATTAATCCTAGAATCAATTTTTATAAATTTTGACTTTCTAGTTTATGCGAGTGCGTTTTCCCTCGTTCCCTGTCTCTGACCGGGAATGAATTGCAGAGGCTCTACCTCCACTATATCATTTTACTTCAGGCCGAGCCTGAAAAACTGCATTCCCAGCCAGAGTCTGGGAACGAGTTAAAATCAGCTAAAATATCAATCAATTCACAAACTAAACCTATGGAAGCTAATCAAATTATCCAAGCATTTACCGAAGTCGTGAGAAACCAAGATTATGTTTTTTCCGACGTTTCTTTAGATGCTATCACAGAATTACAAAAAACTATCGCTGGTATAGAAACTGAACCTCCGGAAGTAGTTGCAGAAGCTATCCGTCAATGGTATCTTGACTATGAAAAAGTTAGAAATGCAGTCTTTTTAGAAGAAAGGGAAATTGGTAGAGTCCCTAGAACTAAACGAGAAAATGAAGAAAACACCGTAGAAAATCGCTACCGACTTTTACAAAAGGACGTAGAAAAACTGAAAGAAAAAAAGACACCAGCCCAAAACCCATAATTAAAAATGAATAAATCGGTTGATTATACAAGTTAAACTGGTGGTTAGAAATCGCGTCTACACAGACAAAATCAAATCCTTGATTTTTAGTCTGCGCGGGCGGAATTTGTTTGTGTAGCGGCGATTTTCAGTTACCGGGGCTTAAATTAACTGTTTTTTAAATCTTGTCAAAATTCACATTTCAGTCGTATTTGGTATAGCTAAATTATGAAAATATATGCACCTAATATTCACGTTTTCACTTTTCAACTTTATAAAGGCTCAAATTTTGATGATAATATAGATAGTAAAGATTTAAACTTTATCTGGGAACGTGGTAATGATATTATTAAAGAAGTTCTCAAACAAGATTTACAACTCAGTCAAAAAATTGATGTTAAAAAAGATGAGGGATTTAATAAAGTAGATATTCTGAATGATCAAAATGAAGTAGCTGTATATTTGGAGGGGAATGTTAACCCAAGTCCTCAACAAGATATTTTAATTACAGGTTTCGCTTATCCTTGTCGAATTTCTGATAGTTACGGTTTGTGGTTAAATTTACGTCGTCCAGAACAGGAAAATAACCAACCTACGGAAGATGTAGAAACTGATTTTCTCAAACTTTTAAATCCCAATAATTGCTTAATTTTACCATTAAATCCTTTATTTCTGGGACAAACTATTTTAATTACAGCTTGGATAAATAATGCTAAAATTCAAAATGATCATCAAAAAATAGCTGATGAATGTTTAAAGCAAATTTTCCCTAATCAAAATACAATTCCATCTTTTTATCGTCAAGGTCAATTATTTGGTAGTCCGATATTTGAATATGGTTTACCAAATCAATCTAGTCAATATCAACAAGTTTTAATTTGTTTATTTACAAAACAAGAAACTGGAAATAAATTTGAACAATCTTGTTCAGAATTACTAGATTTGTTTTTTCGTCATAGTAAGATAATCAAAGCTTATAAAGACAGTCGGGCTATATATAAAGACTTAGATAAAAAGTATAGAGATATAGAATCTGAAGTTAATAAAATTCTCGAACTGGAAAACAATCAAGATATAACCAGAAAGGATTTAAAGAAATTACAAAACCAGTTAAGAGCGTTTCCTAGATTAGCACTTGAATATACCAGATTACTTTTAAGTTTAGAAGATTCCCAAAATACAATTGTGATTAATGCAGATAATTATAGCGATAAATTAGCACAAATTAAACATAATTTAAACGGTGAGAATCTAGATTTTCTAGAAATTTTCCTAAATAAGAATTGTGTCACCTTTAAACGGCAAATTCAAGCCGATTTAGGCTATTTTCAACATGGTTCACAATTATTAGATCAAGCCATTAACTCAATTCGTGGTATAGTAGAAATAGAACAAGCTAAAAGCGATCGCTCTTTAGAAAGAACAGTACAAATATTAGGTATAGGTTTGGGTGGAGGTGCGATAGTTTCCGGTGTCATAGTTGAACACATTGATAAAATCAATCTACCTTTATTACCAAAAAATCCCTTTTTAGCATCTTTAGTTTTAAGCATTATTGCTACTATAGTATGTACTCTTCTAGCTATGTTGGGTATATGGATAAAAAAGCGGAAATTGTAGGTTACAATGAATTATAACTTAGATATTTAATGAAGGAATAAATCATGAAAATACAAGGAATTATCAAAGGTAACACCATAGAATTATTAGACCAAATATTAGACAAAATTCTTCTACCTGATGGAGTAAAAATTTCTATAGAAATACCAGATAACTTAATAATTAAACAACCAAAATGGCCAGAATTAGAAGCTGTTATTGGTTTATGGAAAGATAATCCAGAAATTGATGAAATTTTTGATATCATTAATCAGGAACGTCATCAAGATTTAGGACGTGAAATTAATTTAGATATTTAAAATTATGTACTTGCTAGATACTAATATTTGTATTGCGATACTTAAAGCTAATGAAAATGTTGTATCACAGTTTCATGAAAAATATCAATCTTGCTATCTTTCTAGTTTAGTTTTAGCAGAATTGTACAAAGGAGTTTATTGTTCAACTAAAGTCGAACGTAATTTAGATAATTTAAAGAAGTTTGCTAATCTATTAGCGATGATAGATTTTGATGAAAAAGCCGCAATTGAATTTGGAAAAATTCAAAATGAACTTAGAAAAATTGGAAAACCTACTGGACAATTAGATGCTTTAATTGCTGCTGTGGCTATTTCTCAAAATTACATTTTAGTAACTGATAATACTCGTGATTTTGAAAATATTACTAATCTGATCTTAGAAAACTGGTTAAAATCATAAAAATTCCTGATTATCATAAATTTAAACAGATTTCAGGTGATTGGTAATTTCCCCCTATCCCATATCACCTTAATTATCACGCAGAAACAGAAACTTCCGATTGATAGCAAATACCTGCTTCCTTGAATCTTTGTAAAGCTTCACCCAAGCGATCGCAATCTGCAATTAAACTAATTCTCACATAGCCTTCACCACCCACACCAAAGGCATTTCCAGGAGTCAAAACCACCCCAGTTTGCTGTAAAACGTTCAAAGCAAAATCTGTAGAATTCATTCCCACCGGACATTTTATCCACAAATACATAGTCGCTTCAGTTTTGGGAATATTCCACCCCAATTTACCCAAACCATCTATTAAAAAATCTCGACGAACGCGGTAACGTTGTTGCACTTCATGTAAATAAGAATCAGGAAGTTGCAAAGCTGTTTCCGCCGCAGTTTGCAAAGCCGAAAAAATGCCATAATCTAAATTGGTTTTCAGAGTCCGCAAACCTTGGATAACGTGACGATTTCCGACAACAAAACCAACGCGCCAACCTGCCATATTATAGGTTTTAGAGAGTGTGTGAAACTCGACACCAATCTCCTTAGCACCAGGAATTTCTAACAAGCTAGTGGGTTGATAACCATCAAAAGCTAATTCTGCATAACATAAATCATGGACTAAAAGGATTTCATACTTCCGTGCAAAGGCCACAATTTCCTCAAAAAATTCGCGGGGGGCTGTGGCTGCGGTAGGATTACTAGGATAATTGAAATAGAGGATTTTCGCTTTTCTAGCTACTTCCTCAGGAATAGCTGCTAAATCAATTAACCAATTATTTTCTTCCTTGAGAATTAAATTATGGATAACTCCCCCAGCAATAATCGGTCCACGAAAATGCACAGGGTAAGATGGTGAAGGTACTAATACAGTATCACCAGGATTAATATAGGCGATCGCTAAATGCCCCAAACCTTCCTTAGAACCGAGTAAGGGTAAAGCCTCACTATCAGGATCAAGGGTAACACCATAACGGCGATTATACCATTGAGTAATCGCCTTACGGAAACTAGCCGTTCCTTCAAATGGAGGATAACCGTGATTAGCGGGATTTTGCAAAGCTGCAATTGCGGCTTCTATCACTGGTTGGGGAGTAGGTCCATCAGGATTACCCATACCCAAATCAATCAAATCTAACCCTTGTTCTCTAGCCTTAGCCTTTAATTCGTCCAAACGGGCAAACACATAAGGCGGCAATTTTTGTATCCGTTCTGCGGGAGAAATCCAACTCAAACTCATTCCTTCACCTCGTCACTTATTCCCCTGGTGGAAACACGATTAATATCTATTGGTGCAGTGGTAGAAACCATTGCGGCCATCAATTGTTCCAACGCTACATTAAACGGTAGACGGTGGATATCAGAATTAGGTTCTAAACTAATTTCCGCTGCTGTTTGTAACTCACCCAGAGTAATATTACCTAATCCCAAATCTGCTAATTTTTGGGGTAGTCCAATCTCTGCATAGAACTTCAACAATTGTTGTCTTGCTGACGCTGCTAATTGATTTCCTTGGATCATTTCTTCTAACCGCAGTTGTACCAGGATACCATAAGCGACCTTTTCCCCATGAATGCTCCCATGTCCAGAAATATGAGTTAAGCCATTATGAACTGCATGGGCAGCGACTGTGCGACATTGCGCCCCACCAAGTCCCCCAATTACTCCAGCTAGGAGTACAGTTGCGTCCACAACTTCTTGCCAAACTTCCCCACCCGGAAACTGTAACGCAGCAGCAGACTTTTGCAATAAAATATCGCGTAAAACTCGCGCTTGTTGAACCGCAGCAATAATTAAAGTTTGTTGCAAATGCCCACTACTCACTGATGCTTCATACCATTTAGCGATCGCATCCCCAATTCCTGCTATTAATGTGCTTGGAGGTGCAGTCTGAACTAAATTATAATCCAAAATCAGCAAATCAGGACAGCGAGATAAAGCCACATCATATAAAAACGCCCCAGTTTCTGAATAGACATTAGAAAGAGCAGTCCAAGCCGCACAGGTAGCCCCAGAAGTGGGAATTGTCACAATTGGTAATGTCAATTGGTGGGCGACTAATTTAGCCGTATCCAGGGCTTTACCACCACCAATCCCGATAATCAGATCAGCTTTATGTTCTTTAGCGGCTTTGCGTAAGGCTTTCAAACTAGCTTCACAACAATCAGCACCATAGGAAACTGACAAAGGATGTAATTCTGGAGATTGGCAAAGAGATTGTAAACTCTCTTGACTCAGATTGAGAGTCTGATTTCCAGCAATAATTAAGGGACGAGTTCCCAAATTAGCAACTTCACCCGCAACGGTTGACAACACACCCGCACCGCGAATTACTTTCCCAGGGGAAACAGAAAGGCTGAAAAATGAACTAGAGGTTTGAGTGGACAAAGTTTCAGTAGAATGTTGATTAGGCATGATCTTGATTTTGCCAAAACTATTGATATTTCTTAATCAAATTTTAAAATAATCTTTATTGTATGATAGATGACCAAAAAATGTGCAAACAAGAAAGAAGCAGGGGGCAGGGGGAAGAGGAGAATATTTTTCTTCCCAATTACCCATTCCCAATTACCAATTACCTATAAAGCAGTGGGTTTTGGTAATGAAGCAAATTTATCTAAATAAACTTCTACCGCCATTTCTGGGTCTTCACGACTGACCAAAGTGCGATTTACTTGACCCAAGTACAGCGGTACAGATAACCCTATTTCTGGGTGGATAATAGTGCGAGCGCGAACTATCATTTCCTTACTACCACCAGTACCTAAGCGACCATAGGAATAAAGGTTACTAGCTGCTTGACGTAAAGTTGCTTCTAATTCTGTGGGAGTAATTTCTGGTGCGACGGCAATTACTGTTTGGTTAGAACCGTTATCATAAACTAGGCTGTACTTGACAGCACCAGGAATAATTGTGCGACTCAGGGGAACGAGGGAAAGTGAAAATAATCCCCCTGTCAGTACCAGCATAAAGCCAGTTGCACCCACCAGTCGAAAGCGAAAGCCCCATTTAAGAATGAAAGCTAAGATTGTCAGGACTGCAAATACTATTGTCGCAATACCTGACCATTGGGTATATTGGAGAAAATTAGCGGTACTGGGCATAAGGTTTTAATTACGGATATTACCATCTTACCTATCAGCAACACCAGATTTTTACACAAAACAAAAACACCCCCCATTTCTGGAGGGTGATTCTGTAATTAAGCTATTAACAAAGCTTTAATTATTAACCATTGATTGCAGGAGCGCTCATTGCAACAGGAGCAACATCACTAGCAGCCAAGTCTAGGGGGAAGTTGTGAGCGTTACGCTCGTGCATTACTTCCATACCTAAGTTAGCGCGGTTGATTACGTCAGCCCAAGTAGCGATAACGCGACCTTGAGAATCAATGACGGATTGGTTGAAGTTGAAACCGTTCAAGTTGAACGCCATTGTGCTGACGCCCAAAGCGGTGAACCAAATACCAAATACTGGCCATGCAGCTAGTAAGAAGTGTAATTGACGGCTGTTGTTGAAAGAAGCGTATTGGAAAATCAAACGACCGAAGTAGCCGTGGGCTGCAACGATGTTGTAGGTTTCTTCTTCTTGACCGAACTTGTAACCGTAGTTTTGAGATTCGGTTTCAGTTGTTTCCTTAACCAAGGAAGAAGTTACCAAAGAACCGTGCATTGCAGAGAACAAAGAACCACCGAATACACCAGCTACACCCAACATATGGAAGGGGTGCATCAAGATGTTGTGTTCAGCTTGGAACACGATCATGAAGTTGAATGTTCCAGAGATACCCAAAGGCATACCATCGGAGAATGAACCTTGACCAATTGGGTAGATCAAGAATACTGCGGTAGCTGCTGCTAAAGGTGCAGAGAAAGCTACACAGATCCAAGGACGCATACCCAAACGGTAAGAAAGTTCCCACTCACGGCCTAAGTAGCAAGCTGCACCGATTAAGAAGTGGAATACTACCAATTGGTAAGGACCACCGTTGTACAACCACTCATCTAAGGAAGCTGCTTCCCAGATTGGGTAGAAGTGCAAACCAATAGCGTTAGAGGAAGGAACAACTGCACCAGAGATGATGTTGTTTCCGTAGATCAAAGAACCTGCAACTGGCTCACGGATACCGTCAATGTCAACGGGAGGCGCAGCGATGAAAGCGATGATGAAGCAGGTAGTAGCGGCTAACAGGGTAGGGATCATTAATACACCAAACCAACCGATATAAATCCGATTGTCGG
Organism: Dolichospermum sp. UHCC 0406; assembly: GCF_009712025.1. Taxonomy (NCBI): domain Bacteria; kingdom Bacillati; phylum Cyanobacteriota; class Cyanophyceae; order Nostocales; family Aphanizomenonaceae; genus Dolichospermum; species Dolichospermum sp. UHCC 0406. Next base: position 24,992 of record NZ_VILA01000014.1, on the reverse strand, counting down.
TGCTGGTGATCCACTCGCAGAAGCGATCCCATACGTTAGCGGTTGAGCGCTGTTGTAAGGTTGTGGTCATTTTATAATTGCTTTATTTTCTTATGATGTTGGTAGGTGGTTTTGCCTACCTGTATACAACATTAGAGGATAAGTTTAAATTTGTAAAGATAATTAGAATTAGTATTAGTTATATCAGTTATATGTTTTCCTAATGTAATGAGGTTTACAGAAATTGCAGCCGCAAATTCACTCCTAAAAATCAAAGTATATATAAGGTAAACTGCCTTCAGGCGCTAGTAACCAAACCGCATAAAAGCATAAGGGGACAAAAACAATTTTAATTGGCCAGCTAAACTCTAATTTCATTTCTCTTTTAAAAGCATAAGAAATACTCATCAGCAAAGCTATGCCGAGCAGCAAATAAGAAATTTGATATTGACTCATATTTAGAGCTTCTATATAGACCTTTGCGGAAAATTGTTGATCACCCCCATGACCCCAAAGGTGTTGAATAACTAAAGCAGAGTCTTGGAGGTTGGGGAGACGAAACCAAATCCAAGATGTAAAAACCATGATTTGTGTCAAAAACCAAGCAAAAATTATTCCTAGCGGGTTTTGCCAAAAAGATTTAAGAATTGTCAAGCGATCGCTTAATACACTAATGAGACGATGCCCAGCTAAAGCGACACCATGCAATACACCCCAAATAATAAAACCCCAAGCTGAACCGTGCCAGATACCAGCTATTAGCATTACTATTAATAAATTTCCGCAGGTACGCATTAATCCACGTCGAGAACCACCTAAAGGAAAATAAAGATAATTACGCAACCAATCACCCAATGTGATGTGCCAGCGTCGCCAAAAATCGGCAATACTGGTACTGAAATAGGGAAAATCAAAATTTTCCGGTAAAACTAAACCAAATAGTAAAGCACTACCACGAGCAATATCAACATAACCATTAAAATCTAAATATAGTTGCAAGCCATAAGCAAAGGTAGCTAACCACAAATCTGTACTACCTGCTCTTTGTAAGTTACCAAAGCATAAATCCACAAATATACCCAAATTATCAGCGAAAATACCTTTTTTAACCGCACCTCTAGCAATTAACCACAGTCCTTCAGCAACTCTATCAATGCTGGGAAATCTTAGGGTATCAAATTGAATTGCTAAATTATGGTAACGAGTAATTGGCCCAGAAATTAGTTTGGCAAAAAATAATTTATATGTGGCAAATTGGATAAATTTAGTAGTAGCAGTAGCGCCACGATAAACATCTATTAAATAAGCAATACATTCAAATGTAAAGAAAGAAATTCCTAAAGGTGCAACTAACTTAATTAATGATTCTGGTGAATTTGTCGGCTGATTAAAAACTAAAGTTAGGAAATAATTTATGTATTTAGAACCTAAAAGAATAAAAACATTAAAACCTATACCAATCGACAATACTTTGAGACGACGTTGATTCCAGTCAGCTTGGGTAAATTGCCGTTCTTCGTTAGATAAATTCCAGTTTTGAGAATGCTTTCCTGGTGAAGTATTGCTGCCAATTTCTAAACCTAGGCGGAAGTTAATAAAAGTTAGTGCTAAAAGTAATGGTAAATATTGAATGTGCAAAGATGCGTAGAAAACAAGGCTGGCTATTAGCAGTATCCATAATCTTATATTTGCTAAATTAACAGTCCAGTAGATTCCTAAAACACTCAACAAAAACAGCCCGTAAAAAATTGATATAAATTTCATTTTTGATTAATTTATGATTTTGAATTTGTGATTGGGAAGAAAGAAGATAAGTATTTTTTTCTCTTCCCTATTTAATCACTTTGTTGGCCAGCTAATCATTGGATCTATAGCCAGTTTTTTTGATACTTCATAAGCACCATAGCGATTGAGGTGACTAGGATCTGAAAAGTAATCATTTGCTTTTGGCCATAGCTGACTTAAATCACGATATATAAATTGAGGATGATTGGTAAAGCTTAATAAATACTCTTGAAACTGTTGTTCATATTTTGTGCGTACAGGATCTAAATAATCTGAAGTAAGGGGCATATTGACAAAGACAAGGGAGATATTATTATTTTTGGTAAACTCTAACATAGAATGGAATGCCTGATCTTGTTTACCTGCTAATTGGAAAGATTTATAATCGTTGTCGTAATCTCCAGAAACTTTGGGGTGTTCTTGATAATATGTACTGGGATTAAAGCGAATAGACAAAGGTAAGAATCCATCAAAATCAACTCCGGGGACAGAAAAATTATTGTCTATTTCAGAATCATGGGTGAGATTAATTTTTGATTTAATCGGGGGATTTTGATAGCTAAAAGGTAGATATTGAAGTTGTTTTTGGAGAAGAATTTTAATTTGATCACGGTTTTTATAACTAGCAGATAAATTAACTACAGACTGATTTAACGAATCGTTAGCGACTTGATAGATACTAATATCTTCTATCTTAGGTTTACTACTAATTTTTTCTTTTCCATTTTCTGGGTTATGAGGAACTTCATTATTTTTGACTGTTGTTTTGGCTTTTTGCAATATTTGCTTGTATCCTGGTGAGGTTTCAATTGCCTTGAAAGTAATATCTTCTCTGCCATTATTAAAGGCGCGAGAACCATCTGCCCATAAAATCACCTTTGGCAATTCTTTAGGTTTTAAAACCTGACGGATAAGAACGTCAACGACTTGGGCTGTTGCTCCATTAATACCAAAGTTAAATATATCAATATTGCTATAATTTTGGGTGACTAAAGCTTTAGAAAGGGCAACAGGATCAACTCCTCTAAGGGCGCGAGAAGAACCAATAATCAACACATCTGGTGGGCGTTTTTTGGTGTTTAAACGATGTTTATAGAGGGCTAATTGTTCATCTAATTGCCTAGCATTAAAACTGGGCATTTGTGATCTAGCTGCTAATAAAATCGCTGTAGCTTTTTCTTTTAATGGTGCGGCTGGTAAATTTTCTGATTGAGAACCATTTTCATTGATAAATTCAGAAGCATTAAAAGCAGCTTGATTATTATTAGGTAATTCGGTTGTTCCTGATTGATTGAAAAATGATGTTTTCTGATTATTTGGTAATGGTAAAGATGCTTGGGCTTGTGAGGATAAGGGCGAAATAGTATTATTAGTAGCTTTTGGTGAATTCTTAATAGTATGGGCGACAACATAGCCTAACATGAAATCACTTTGTAATGCGAGAAGTAATCCTAATGCCAGCCAAATCATTCCACTTCTAATTCCTTGATTATCGGGATTTTCATCTATTTCTTGATTAGATGATGTAAATAGTTGACTGTTTAAAAGTAAATTTCTGATGATTTCATTGGTATTTGTTAACCAATTTTTTGTTTTTTCTTTGATAAAACTTTGTACTTTTGTATTTGTTAAATCGGGACGCAAAATTTCTTCACCGTTTTCACCGATTATCAGGGAATTTACATATTCTGATGTAGCAGCAAATTCTGGTGTTGCTTCGGGGACTAATCGAGAACGTTCTTCTAGATCAACTCCATGATGCCATACGGGTTCTTTATCACCAGCACGACGACCATAAACACGGACACCTGTAATACCATGAATTTTCAGTTGGCGGATAAATTGAGTTACTTTCCGAGAAACTTGATGGCGTGTGGGACAAACGGGAGCATCACACATGATGTGTAATAAATATTCTTTGCAAACTAGTAATACCCGAATACCACCTGTTTTCAATCGCCAATCTAGGTCAGGATTAAGCAACTGCTCTAGTAAAAAAATAATTGCTGGTTGATCACCTGTACGGGCAAGTTCCCAGGTAGATGTCACTAGAGCGGGATGCTGAGATGCTGGTAAAGATACCCAGTCTATCCAAATTGGTTTTTTATCCGCTGTTTTTTGTCCGTATATGGCGGCTGAGATAATAGCTTGAGGAGCAATATTTTCTAGCAGGGGGACAATGGACTGTAGCGCGGTTTCTTTATCTGGTGCAGGGGCGGTTTCTAAGGGGTCAAAAGCTGGAGTACAAAATATGTATAAGGTAGATTCTTTGAGAGAAGTTTGTAGTGCTATTTTGAAGCCTAATAATTCCTCTGTTAATATTTTAGCGATCGCTTGCACATCTCCCCACCGCGCCCATTCTTTTAACATCAGTTCTGGAGGTGTTAAATCTACTCTTACCCGCCAATCTGGCTCGGTTTCCCCGCGAACTTGGGCTACAATGATCCCATCCTGATAACCAACAAGCTGCAAATATCTGAGCTTTTGGGCTACCGTTTTTGCCAGTAATAATGGATCGGGGCTATAGCTAGACTGACAAAATACCCACAGACGATTAACGACTATCTGAAAGTTATTTTTCGCCGGAGAGGGTTGAATTTTTACCTGTATTGCTATCCCTAAATGGCTGAGATGTTCGCTCAAATAGCGAGCAATGGCATCGGCATCTCCCTGGCGTGCCAGACTCTCATTAGAGATAATTAACGAGCCACCGGGGTTTATAGGCGTTTCTGTTTGTGATAATAGTGACTGTTCTACCTGTTCTAAATGTTGCTCTAGTTGATTCAAGTACACCCGATGACACCATTCGGGGCGGTGTTCCCCTTTTTTTCGACCATAAATTAATATCTGGTATATTGACGGTTGTTCGTCATTGGTAAGGGTATCTATATCGGTTTGCTGTAGCGCTTGCAGTAACTCCGATAAGGTTTGCCAACGTTGTGGACATTCAACGCTTTCACAGAGAATATGTAGGTCATTACCTAGCAATCGGACTTTTACCCCAAAAGTATTTATACCTGTTGCTTGGCTTACCCATTGCACTAAGGAATTTTGACGATTATCAAGTAATACTGTTTTCATGGGCGGTGGAATTTAACAGCAAGGTTGTATTGGGGAATTTCGGCTGTACTTGTCAACTAGAATCATAGAATTATCACATTTTGCCGTTTTTTTTAACAATTTTGTTACCTTTGCAGCTTGCAAAATTGACAAAGATAGTCTTATATGAAGAGTTTAGAAATCAGGAGTATGGGTGCTGCGCCAAGGAGTCAATACCTTCTGCAAGGGATAAATAAAACATTACCAACATTATGCGGTGCTATCAGACACCAAAATAGTTTTAACCTTTTTCCCCGTTTCCTGCTATATTTTTCTACTGTTAACATTGATGTAATATACCGTAGCCCGCCTGGGAATAAATTCCCAGTCTCATAGCAAAAGTCATCTGAAGATGACTAAATAAACGTCTACTAATTACTGAAAATTACAATGTCATCCGTAAACCAACAGTCATTTTCTCAATCTGGATTAAATTGCATTGCATTCACTATTTCCCCTGCTTGTCTTTTACAAGTTGGTACAGTATCTATACTGATGCTACTCATGGCTCAAAAAGCTACTGGCGAGGCATTAATCGGACTAGGTGAAGCAAGTGAAGAATTATTACGAGGCGATCGCTTACCTGTTCTCAATTTCCCAGATGATCACAAATTAGACAAGGGTCAATTCCCAAGGAGAACACCCAATACCAGCCGCAACTAACATTACACCCTTAACAGAAAATCATTCTATTTTGCGTCCCGAAGTTTTAATCGGATTGGTCCGTTGTCCGTTGTCCGTTGTCCGTTGTCATTGGGTAGTTTTATTCTTCCTTCTGACTCCTGAACTCCTGAATTCCTGAATTCCTGAATTCCTGAATTCCTGAATTCCTGATAGCGAAGCGTGGCGTTAGCCATACTCCTCACTTTAAAAACTCTTTGGGATTTTTTGCTTCCCAACCGAGGGAACCGTTAGAACGCATTTCAAAATGAAGATGAGGTTGTGTGGAGGTTGGTTGTCCGGTAGTTCCCACTGCTCCCAAAATATCGCCTTTGTTGACTGTTTGACCGAGAGTAACTTTGATGCTGTCAAGTTGGGCGTAACGGCTTTGTAAGCCACCTGCGTGGTTAATAATGACTAACTTGCCATAACTACCTTGTTCCTTGGCAAAGACGATGATTCCAGGAGCGATCGCTGTCACAGGAGTATTTACTGGTGCTAACAAATCTACGCCACTATGAAAGAAAACATCTCCTGTAATCGGGTGAATTTGCCAACCATAAACTAATGCAACATCTGTACTACTTGGCAAGGGATAACCAGTAATGTTTCCAGCCGGGGTACTAGGTGCGGTAGCAATTGTCCCAGAAGTAGCAGCAGGAGCAGTAATTACCCCTGGAAGTATCGGTAAAAAGACAAATTTAGGGGTTTTCTGACAACCATTGATTTCAAATACTGTATCTGGACGGACTTTATACTTAGATGCGATTTGTCGCCAGTTTTGATTACGAGGAACTTCGACAACAATGCCATTGAAAGGGAGAATTTGCAGTTCTGTTCCTGGATTTACGACCCCATTCTTCACGGATGGATTAATCCCAATAATTGTTTCTGGTGCTAAATTATAGCGATTAGCTATAGTTGCTAAAGTTTCACCACGATTAACTTGATGACGTTGGATACGAGCTAAAGCGGGAATCGGGCAACTTCCTGGACTAGCATTAACGCTTTGTGATTGTGGCAGTATGGATAATAAACCCAAAGTGCTAAATAAGCTCAAAAAACATAGTGAACAATAGGAAAATTTCATGCAAATAAGTCCAGAAATCGCTAATTTTTAGATTTTAGTGGGGAATTGTTAAAGATAGGATAAAGTTTTTCCTCTATCTTTCTACTACCTATTTTGAGTAAATTCATGATGAAATCCCAGAAGTAGATATGATCCCCGAATATGCTGACAAATTTCTAATATTTATATGTCAAATGATCTGTTCACTGAACGTTTGCTTGACTACACTAAAGAGATAAGCTTCCATCTGTCCTTGAGCGCCATTATTCTTAATTATTATGAAGTTATCTTTGAAACAACTGGCTGTTTATCTAGGTTTGGTGGTAATTGGCTCTGGTGGTGGTGTCTTTGCTAGTCGTTATTTTTGGACACACAATCTTTCATTTCAACAGTTAAAAAATGTGGCGGTAACTTTACCTGCTGAATCTGTTGTTCCCCAACCTGTTAATGGCATACTCAATTCTCCTGGAGGTGATAATGTCAATTTTATCGCCACTGCTGTCAGCAAAGTTGGTCCTGCGGTTGTGCGGATTAATGCAATTCGGAAAATATCAAATCCGATGACTGAAGCTTTTAAAAATCCCTTGTTTCGGCATTTTTTCCAAGAGGATGAACGACTAATGCCCTCAGAAAAAATTGAGCGCGGGACAGGTTCAGGATTTATTCTGACCGAAGATGGTAAGTTACTAACTAATGCTCATGTAGTAGCAGACACAGATACAGTTCAAGTCACCCTCAAAGATGGGCGAACTTTTGAAGGGAAGGTCGTAGGAATTGATACGGTAACAGATATAGCCGCAGTCAAAATTTCTGCCGATAAGTTGCCGATAGTCAAGTTAGGTAATTCACAAAATTTGATTCCTGGACAATGGGCGATCGCAATTGGCAATCCTTTAGGTTTAGATAATACTGTCACTATTGGCATTATCAGTGCCACAGACAGAACTAGCGCCCAAGTAGGTGTTCCTGATAAGCGCGTGAGTTTTATCCAAACAGATGCAGCAATTAACCCTGGTAATTCTGGAGGACCACTTTTAAATGCTCAAGGACAAGTTATTGGTGTGAATACCGCTATCCGTGCTGATGCTCAAGGACTTGGTTTTGCTATCCCCATTGAAACCGCTTTCCGTGTAGCCAATGAACTATTTACCAAAGGAGAAGTTGCTCACCCATTTTTAGGAATTGAGATGATAGATATTTCCACAACTACAAAACAGCGACTGAAAGAGGAAGATCAACTAAACATTCAGCCAGATGTGGGAATTGTCATTAGAAAAGTTCTGGAAAAATCACCAGCGCAGACAGGAGGATTACTTCCTGGTGATGTGATTCAAAAGATTAACGGCAAACAAATAAAAATTTCTGCCCAAGTCCAGAAGATAGTTGAATCAAGTACCGTTGGGGACATTCTCGCAATAGAAGTCAACCGCAATGGTAAAACTCAAATCTTTAAAGTCCGTGCCGGAAATTATCCCCAATAGTAGGGAGCAGGGAGTGGGGGGAGTGGGGGAAGTGGGGGAAGCAGGGGAGGTAGGGGAGGTAGGGGAAGTAGGGGAGGTAGGGGAAGTAGGGGAGGTAGGGGAAGTAGCGGAAGTAGGGGAGGTAGGGGAAGTAGGGGGAGAATTGTTCTTTGTTCTTCCTGATCTTCTGACTCGGTGACTCCTGATTCCTATTGATTGGATAAATGTTCCAATTGCATCCTCTGTTCCATTTGGCGGAGAAAATAACCTGTCATCATTGCCGATGCTAGTATTCCCGCTAGATTGTCCCGGTCTGTTGTAATTTGGACATTGAAATGTTCTGTCGGTATCACTCCCACTAGTCCTTGGACATTCTGGGAAATGATTTGTTTAATTTCAGGGCTGACAGCTTGGGCGACACGGGCTAAAACTTCGGGGGATTGATGCTGTAAATATTTAAGTAATTGATTTGGGTTTTCCCCAAAGCGATCATTCAGAAGTTGATTAGGGTGTTGCTCAGAGTCGTCTTGTAAAAAGTCAGGATCAAACACCATTGGCGATTTATATTAGCGTAACTGCTAATTCTACTCTAAACCATATTCATAGAGTAGCGCATTTTCTACAGGGAAAAGGGAAAAGGAAACTTTCTAACAGGGAATAGTTTTTTAATTTTAACTTGTTTCCTCCTCTGCCTCCAATCCTGCCAACTCCAGTTCTAGTTGTTGTTCTTTCTCTGGAATTGCCAAAATTTGGGGCAGTTGTTCGATTTGAAAATACTGATGAAATTTTGGGGTTATTTGCAGAGCAAAGGAGCGAGAATCACTCTCTCGGCGTTTGCGAACAAAACCAGATTCTACTAATTCTTGAACGTGCTGATAAGCTCCTGAACCCCGTAAATTAATCAATTCGCTTTGTAATATGGGATTATGGAGGGCGATCGCTGCTAATGTCCGTAAAGCCCCCACACCAAATTCTACTGGTATTATAGCTTGCACTAAATCATGGAATTCCGAACGCAGTTGTAAACTATAACCATGTTCAGTTTCTACGACTTCTAAAGCTGTATCTCGACGGGAATAATTCTCAATTAGTTCGATAATTCCTTCTTCTGCTGTGAAGCGATCACACTTCGCATATTCAGCAATTTCACTTAGAGATAAGGGTTTACCCTTTAAATAAAGAATTGCTTCTATTTTGCCGACTATAGGTATATTCTTGGGCATTAATCAGTTGTTAGTTGTCAGTGGTCAGTTGTCAGTAGGGGCGAAGCATTTGGAAGATAAATTATCGATCATTGCCAAAAATAGTTCTCCAAATGCTTCGCCCGTACAGTGGTCAGTTGTCAGTAGGGGCGAAGCATTTGGAAGATAAATTATCGATCATTGCCAAAAATAGTTCTCCAAATGCTTCGCCCGTACAGTGGTCAGTTGTTAGTAGGGGCGAAGCATTTGGAAGATAAATTATCGATCATTGCCAAAAATAGTTCTCCAAATGCTTCGCCCGTACAGTGGTCAGTTGTTAGTAGGGGCGAAGCATTTGGAAGATAAATTATCGATCATTGCCAAAAATAGTTCTCCAAATGCTTCGCCCGTACAGTGGTCAGTGGTTGAAAATTTTTACCTATTTTATATAACTAAGTATAAATTCAGCGATCGCTAAATCTTGAGGAGTCGTAATTTTCAAATTAGTCTCTTCCCCAGGAACTATTCTCACTTCAATACCGCATTTTTCAAACAAAGCCGCATCATCAGTCACTTCCCAACCTTGACGGACACCTTCAGCATGGCACTGTTTTAACAATTTGACATCGAACCCTTGGGGGGTTTGAGCCGCCCAAAGCTGTTTACGCTCTGGTGTGCTTTTAATTATATTATTGTCGTCAACGACTTTAATTGTATCTTTAACAGGTACAGCCGCAATTAAACCAGAACAATGCAAAATTGCCTCAGAACAAGCATTAAATAACTCTGGTGTTGCCAAACAACGAGCGCCATCATGAATTAAAACTTGTCCTGCATTAGTTGGCAATGCCTGTAAACCATTATAAACTGACTCTTGACGGGTAGAACCACCAGGAATAAATACTATTGTTTTTTTCAGCTTTAAGTCAGCGATAATAGACTTGAAGTCATCCCAATCTGGAGGTTGAGAAACAATTCCGATCCAACTAATAGAACTTGCAGCTTCTGCGGCTAACAAAGTCCAAGCAATCAAGGGTTTTGAACGTACCTGTAATAAAAGTTTATTACGATCAGCACCCATTCTTTTGCCACTTCCGGCTGCGGGAATTAGTAAATGCACAACTTTTCCTTAATCTTTAATTAAATAAATTCAAAATACCCATCGTTGAAAATAACTTCATCAGCAAAATTAAAGGACTCCTTGACTCCTAATTCTCAATACCTATATTCTCCTAAAATATAAAACAATAACCGTTAATAAATATTATGCGTGTAGTAGCCCTGGTCCCTGGTTCAATTGATAACCAAATTCTTTTTTTTGCCACTCTTGATGATCTGAAGCGTTATTATCCCGACGCGCAGATAGATGTGATTGTAGAACCCCAGTCAAAGGCCGCTTACCGAGTCAGCAAGTCAGTTCATGATGTATTAACCTTTGATTACAAAGATCGTAATAGTTTAGCTGATTGGGGTAACTTAGTTGGTATGATCCGTGATCGTGAGTATGATGTCGCTATTATTGTCGGACAAAGTTGGTGGGTAGGTTTGTTAATGTGGTTGACGGGAATTCCCACACGCATTGGCTACCAAGGACAAGGTGCGGTTTTTCTCACTAACCCTATTCCTCCCAATTTATCCGAGTATGTGGCAAAAATGTACCATAATTTACTCAAACCTTTGAAAATTAATACTCCTTGTCCAGCATTATCAGTAAATGTGCCTAAAGTAGATATTGAATGGGCGCAAGCAGAACAAAAACGCTTAGGAGTGAATGAAACAGGTTTTATTCTCATCAATGCTGGTGAAGGTAGCCTAGATACAACTTATCCCGTAGAAAATTGGCAACAAATTATTGCAGCTTGTCAACAAAAACAGCCAGATTTACCTGTTGTTGTCATTAAAGAAGCAAATAATGAGCCTTTAGTCAGATCGCTTTTAGAACATTGTCACAATATTAAAGTTACTTCTCCCGATGATATTGGTAAGTTAACTGCCATAATTGCCGGTGCTAGTTTAATGGTATCTGTAGAAAATAGCTTCTTGCAATTAAGTATAGCAGTAGAAACATATACAATTACTTTGTTAGATTCTATAGATTCAGAAAAATTATTACCTATAAGCGAGAAAGTATTAGCTATTACTTCATCAACTGGGAAAATAGCAGATATCTTACCCCAAATAGTGTTAGAAAAAATTTGGGGAGGCTGAGTATTAATTTTAGATTTTGGATTTTAGATTGAAAAAAAATATCCAATCTAAAATCATAAATTCCATTGTTCACGAATTAGTTTTTTCAATCATTTCAAAGAAAGCATCATCTAATTCATAACCCAGAATTTGCGCTAAAGATTTGAGTCGAGATGGACTAGCAATATCTTGTTTGTGCAACCAATCACTTAAAATAAAGATTTTGTGCATCAGAAATATTTCTAAAGCTTCGGGGTTATACTGGATACCTTCTTTAGAACTAAACTGATGAGGTACTAACATAGCTGCATACCGAGCTAGTTCTCCTGCTTTCCAGTCTAGTAAAAATGGCAACCAAGGATACTTGGCATCAAGACGCACAAACCACAGTCTGACTTCGGGAATTTCCGATAGTTCCCGTGGATCATTTGCTTCCCGCTCAAACTGAATTTCCAGACGCAGTTGCTGTTCATGGGTAGAAATGCTTCCCTGTTGCAGCAATGGTTCAATCACCGTTAAGGCAGGTGACACATCTAAACTATAAATAGAGTTGTTGTTGAGGGTGATTGTGATTGTCATGAACTGATAGCTACTTACTCAACAGTGTTGAGAATCTACAGTAGCAGCTTTTTTACCTCTTTAGGTAGACATTTAGCCGAATTTTAAGATAAAGTTGTTATGAGTTTGTTTTAGATTAAGAAAATGATCAGTTAGCAAACAGCCAAAATTTTCCTCGAATTTTGCCTAAGCAAGTTCTATCATGAGGATATTTTGAATTGATTTATCCCCAATTCCTAGAATTTACAACCTGAAATATGTACAAGCAAGGGATTTATCCTAAACCTATTTGTTCTTTACAAGATGCTTTGGATAGGTGTCAAATGTTAGGGATGCGTATCAGTCGTCAACGGCGCTTTGTTTTGGAATTGCTTTGGCAAGCGAAGGAACACCTTTCTGCTAGGGAGATTTATGATCGACTGAATCAAGAAGGTAAGGAAATTGGCCATACTTCGGTATATCAAAATCTAGAAGCTTTATCTAGCCAAAATATTATAGAGTGTATTGAACATGGGGAAGGGCGATTATATGGCAATAATAGTAATTCCCATAGTCATGTTAACTGTATAGATACAAATCAAATTTTAGATGTGCATATAGAATTACCTGAAGATTTGTTACGTCAAGTGGAAGCACAAACAGGGATGAAGATTTCTGAATATACTATTAACTTTTATGGTTATCGTGACAAAGTAAGTGATTAGGAATTAAAAATTTAAACTAGCCTAAAAAATCAGGAATCAACTTTCTTGTAAAAATGAGCGATCGCCTTGTACAATTTTTATTAATTGACCCAGATCCAATTTTCCGTTTAGGACTCAAGATAACACTGGAAGCTATTCCTAATTTACAAGTAGTAGCAGATGTTGCTACAGATACTGCCGCTTTACAGGTTTTAGCGGAAATACTAACTGGAAATTCTCGGCAAATTAAATTAATTATTTTAGAATTAGATAATGAGCAAATAGGGTTAAAATTCTGTAAACAACTCAAAGCTTTATATCCCCATATACCTATATTACTTTTAAGTTCAAAATCTCAACCAGAAATGCTCATTGCTGCCAAAGAAATCGGGATAAATGGCTATTGTCCTAAAGGGATATCAATTTCTCAATTAGTCCCCATTATTCAAGAAGTAGCTAATGGTGGTGATTACTGGTTTGCAGATTCAGTAATTGTTAATTCTCCCTTCCCATTTGCTAAGTTGCGAAATAACTTACAAAATTCGGGAATTAATAACATTGATCAAGCCCTTGATAAAGTTACAGAACAATTAAAATTGCCGGGAATAACTCTATTAAATAAAGCAATTTTAGCAGGACAACGACGCGAACTTTTAGCGGCTCGGTGGGTTGTTAATCACTTATTGACAGCAGAGAAGGAAAGACAAAGACTATCACAAGAAAACCAATTACCGTCCTTAGATATTTTTCCCAATCAGACTATTATTAAATCAGATCTACGACCATTTATAAACGTACCACCGATAGTTAGTTCTCAACAACTGCAATCTGAATTATTGACTTTAGGTTTAAATAAACTCAAATTTCCTTTAGATAATCTTACTAATACACCTTTAGAAATTGATATTCTTCGAGAAAATAAAAAGCGAGAGTTACTTTATATTATTCTTCAGCAATTTTTTAAGCAGTTGGAAGAAGTTCGGGCTTTTAATTTTGATAAGAATCAGCTATTTAATTTACAAAACCAGATTTTACTAGACTTATGGCAGGTTACTATCACGGAGTTTTTTGGAAATTATTCCCGAATTATTTTAGATAAACAAGAAATAAGTTTGGTTAAATTTTTATTAGATAAAACCACAGATTCGCAAACAGAAATTATCAATAAAGTTCCATTTCTATTTGAATTATTGACTTATCTACTATTATTAACAGATTTATGTATTGATAACGTTTCTTATCCAGCAGGAACGCAAGAATCTCAATCTCAAGCATTATCAATTTTAGAAAATTTATTGATTCACATAGCTAATGCTGTAATTCAACCATTACTAAATAATTTAGCAGACGAGGAAAGTATTAAACAAAATTTTTATCATTGGCACATGATTTCCACCAGAGAAATTGAGAAATTTAGAAATAACTTATCTTGGAAATATCAATTACATCAATATATAACTGAAGCGCAAACAATTTTTGAAAGTCGCTATGAATTATTTATTTTTGCCCCTCGGGGAATTTCTAAAATATCAATTTATGCTCCTCGAAATCAAGAATTAGCTCAACTTTCTGGAATTCCTTTAGGGGTAACATTAATACTAGAATTTCGGGATGCTATTTCTCCCCGCATACAATCATTAGTAGGCTTTTTAGGAACTGGAATTGTTTTTGTTCTCACTCAAGTAATTGGCCGAGGTTTAGGTTTAGTTGGGAGGGGAATTTTACAGGGAATTGGTAGTGTTTCTTTAACGGAAAAGGGACAACGGAAGAATAAGTAATTGGTAATTGGTAATTGGTAATTGGTAATTGGTAATTGGTAATTGGTAATTGGTAATTGGTAATTGGTAATTGGTAATTGGTAATTGGATTAAAAGCCTTTTCATTAATTACGAATAATATACATCGGGAAGTGCTGTACTATAAATTCCAATCACGACGATAATTGAAAAAACCTAATAACAACTCTTGTAAAGCACGGTTTTTATTAATTCTGTGTCTATTCCATTCTCTCGCTGTTTCCATGATAATTTCGGAATAACTGGGATAAATAGGTGATAATTTTGCTAAATGCTGAATTTTAATATTTTGTGATATTGCTAAACTAATTAAATTAATTAATTCTCCTGCTGCTATTCCTAAAATAGAACATCCTAGAATTTTTCCATTTTCCAAAACTACTAATTTACAAATACCTGTAATTTCTCCTTGTATTTGTGGGGCTGTAGCTGTTTTGAAATATTGCTTAAAAACTAAAATTTGCTTTTGAGAATATCGGTTTCGCGCTTGTTTTTCTGTTAAACCAACTTGTGCCACTTTAGGTTGAGAATATATTCCCCAAGGAACAGATTCATAATTAACTTTTAGTCTGGGAAAAAATAAAGCATTTTCTATGGCAATATTAGCTTCATAATTACCAATATTCTGAATATCATAACCACCTAATATATCACCACAGGCATAAATTCGCTGGTTGGTAGTTTGTAATTTTTCATTGACAACCAAGCGGTGTTGATGCAATTTTACTCCTACGGCTGGTAAATTCAGATATTCTAGGTTTGGTTGCTGTCCAATTCCAATAAAAATTTCGTCGGTTTCAATGGCTTGATTTCCGGCTTGTACCCATTTTTTATTGTCTATATGTCGGATTTGGGTGACTTGGGTTTGTGTTAAAACCCGCACACCATCAACTTCTAATTGTGCTGTTAATAATTGGGCTATTTCTAAATCAAGATTAGGCAGAATTTGAGAATTTTTAACTATTAATGTAACTTGAAAACCGAATCTGGCTAAAAATTGAGCAATTTCTATACCTTGAGGAACACCACCAATAATTACCCAATTTTCGGGTAATGTTGTTGTTTCTAAAGATTGCCAAATATTAGCTAAAGTCAGATATTTAATAGTATCTAATCCTGAAATATTGGGAATTAAGGGACGAGAACCATTAGCGAGTAAATAGGTGCGACTATATAACTGTCTTTCATTAACTGTAAAACTTAATTGAGGAGAAGATTGAAATTGACCATTACCAACAATAATATCAACACCTTGGGCAGCTAAGTTAGAAAGAGAATTTATTTGATTCAGATTTTTAGCAACGGCATTTGCATAAAACAATCCTTTTTTTAAATTTAAAAATTCTGGATTTAAGTGAATATTTTTGTCAAAAATTCCTAGATTTGCTAAATTATAAGATTGCTGAGTAATTTGACTAATTTCACTAAGTATGTATTGATAACTTGAATTATAGTGATCAGAAAAATCCGCGCTCACAATCAAAGCAACTTTAGCGTGTAACTGAGTGGCACTTAAAGCAGCTTTGTATGCAGCAATACTGCCACCAATAATAACGATATCGTAATCAATATTGGGCATGGGGCATGGGGCATTGGGCATTGGGCATTGGGCATTGGGCAGTTGTTCGTTGTTCGTTGTTCGTTGTTCGTTGTTCGTTGTCACCCATTAAGTTTTATTCTTCCTTCTTCCTTCTTCCTCCTGATAGCGAAGCGTGGCGTTAGCCATACTCCTGACTCCTGACTCCTGACTCCTGACTCCTTCTTATAAGTGCTGTTAATAGGCGTTGGTTATCAGACTGGGTACGGACTGCGACGCGAAAAAAGCGATCGCCTAATTCCTTAAAGCTTAAACAATCACGAATTAAAATCTGGTGTTGCTGAAGTAGTTGCTGTTGTAGCTGGGAAGTAGATTGTTGAGATTCTACCAATAAGTAGTTAACAGTGCCTTCGAGCGGGGTTAAACCGGGAATTGAAGCTACACCTTGAAATAGTTGGTTTCTCGCCTCTGGTAGCCATTTCCAGGTGAGATTTTGGAATTCTGTATCTTGGAGGGCGGCGATCGCTGCGGCTGCTGCTAAAGTATTTACAGGCCAAGGATCTCGCCATAATTTCCATTTTGCCAAACGGTCGGGGTGAGCGATCGCATATCCTAATCTTAGCCCTGGTAAACTGTAAAATTTGGTGAGCGATCGTAAAATCACCAAATTCTCGTATTCCTGCACCAACCCAATTAAACTTTGTTCAGCTTCCGGTGGCAAAAAATCCATAAACGCTTCATCTATCACCACCAAAGCAAACTTTTCCAAATACGGTAAAACAGACTCCCGTGAAAATAACTTTCCCGTGGGATTATGGGGATTATTCAGCAGTAACCCAAAATCTGAAGTCTCAAGTCCGAAATCTGGCAATAGAGAAATATTCCCCTGACCTATGCCTAAATCCACAGGAAACTCCAGAACTTTAGCGTTATTAGCCGCAAGAGTGCGGTAATAGTCACCAAACGCTGGAGTTAGTAACACTGTTGCTGCTAATTGTCCCAATTCTCTACCCACCAGAGTTAATAATTCTGCTGAACCATTACCTGGCAAAATCCACTCAGTAGGTATTTGATGAAAATGACTCAGAGCAAGTCTCAATTCACCATACTCTGGGTCAGGATAATTCCTCAGATTGCCCAGTTGGGACACAATTGCAGCAATAACGCTGTTTGGTGGTCCCAACGGGCTGATACTGGCGGAAAAATCCACAATAGCATCAGGGGAACAGCCAGCCAGTGCTGCTGCCCAAGCTAAATTTCCCCCGTGTGCTTGTTGTGGCATCAAAAATATCTTTCCTCTAGAAGAACTTACTCTTTTGGCTCTTTTGGGGGTGCTACTCTTTCTCTAAACAGTTTCCCAGCGGAGAAAGCGGGAACTCTGGTAGCGGGAATGTCCATTTTTTCGTTGGTTTTGGGGTTGCGCCCTTCACGGGCTTTGCGTTCCCGTGATTCAAAAGAACCAAATCCTACCAATGTTACCTTATCACCGGAAGAAACCGCTTCCACAATGGTTTCGATGGCAGCACTCAAAACAGCATCAGCCTGTTTCTTGGTAACACTAGCCTTTTCTGCTACCGCATCAACTAATTCGCCCTTGTTCATATCAAACTCCTAAAGTTTTGCTAGAGATTATTTCAAGATGCACCATGACTGCATCTTTACGTAAATTTCCGTTTGTAGAAATACAAAAATCGTTCCTTGAGAGTATTTACACTCAAAATCGCTACAAATACGATTGACTCGACTTTTCAATGAATCATTCTAAAGCGTTGTCGCCCTAAGTGGATAGATGAAACTATTAATTTATATAGATTTCAGGATTTTTTTTGTTTTTTTACCTCTTTACTGTATTCAAAATACCCTATTTTTAGGAATGAATACTTAGTGGTCAGTGGTCAGTAGGGGCGAAGCATTTGGAAGATAAATTA
The DNA here is from genome assembly GCF_009712025.1 of Dolichospermum sp. UHCC 0406. Lineage (NCBI taxonomy): Bacteria > Bacillati > Cyanobacteriota > Cyanophyceae > Nostocales > Aphanizomenonaceae > Dolichospermum > Dolichospermum sp. UHCC 0406. Next base: position 7,070 of record NZ_VILA01000014.1, on the reverse strand, counting down.
TCGGTCATTGCCGAAAATAGTTCTCCAAATGCTTCGCCCGTACAGTCAGCATTTGGAAGATAAATTATCGGTCATTGCCGAAAATAGTTCTCCAAATGCTTCGCCCGTACAGTCAGCATTTGGAAGATAAATTATCGGTCATTGCCAAAAATAGTTCTCCAAATGCTTCGCCCGTACAGTAAGCATTTGGAAGATAAATTATCGGTCATTGCCAAAAATAGTTCTCCAAATGCTTCGCCCGTACAGTAAGCATTTGGAAGATAAATTATCGCTCATTGCCAAAAATAGTTCTCCAAATGCTTCGCCCGTACAGTAAGCATTTGGAAGATAAATTATCGCTCATTGCCAAAAATAGTTCTCCAAATGCTTCGCCCGTACAGTCAGCATTTGGAAGATAAATTATCGCTCATTGCCAAAAATAGTTCTCCAAATGCTTCGCCCGTACAGTAAGCATTTGGAAGATAAATTATCGGTCATTCCCAAAAATAGTTCTCCAAATGCTTCGCCCGTACAGTCAGCATTTGGAAGATAAATTATCGCTCATTGCCAAAAATAGTTCTCCAAATGCTTCGCCCGTACAGTGGTCAGTGGTCAGTTGTCAATTTTCCCCTGCTCCCTGCCCCCTGCTCTCTGCGTGTATTGATGACTTGATGACTTTGCCTCTGGCTTTAAGGACTCTGCGAAGTCGGTCAGCACTCAAGTAAACTTGTCGCTCAGATGCTAGTTTTTTGGCTAGTTGTTTAGAGTTGTAAGTTTGGGGTTCTTCAATTAGGCAGTTTTCTAGATACTCTAAATCATGTTCTGAATAACGGGGTTTTCCTCCTCGACCTGGAGCATCCCATAATCCTGCTAAACTCATCTTTTCCCAACGGTGTAAGGTTTGACGGACTGTAGAAACTGCCCAGTTTAAACCTTGAGCAATTTCCTCGTTTTTTAATCCCCTAGCGTTCAACAGTAGAACTTGAGCGCGATCTTTTGTTCGTTGAGGAGCGTCTTTAGACCTTCTTAACTCTTCTAGCGTTAACTTTTCTTGATCAGTTAAAACAACTCTCAGTCGGCATCCCATAGGACTGTTATTTTGATTAATGTATTTGGTATCTGACGTGGGTTTCCAGATGGATATTTTTAATTACAGTACATAGTAACAAATGATTTGTATGTATTATCAAAAATCTATTGGCTTCAGTGTAGCCCTATAACAGTTACTTTAATAGTCAAAAATAATTTCATGACTAAGTATTGTGACGCTATACAACAATACCTTTACCACATTGAAAAAATCCTTAATTCGTAGGTTGGATTGATGTTAATTTTTGGTTGAAGCGAAAAAAAAGGTTTGGTCATATTACCAAACCTCCATAATTGCTGTGCTTAACAACGTACATAATTAATTTAGTGCTAATCTAGCCACATAGCATCTTCCTATAGAATGTGTACAAATTCCTCTAAATGTGATATATCATGGCAATAACACATATTGACATCATAAATAGGAATTCATAAAATTTTACCAACTACTTTAAATACGAAAAAGACCTGGGGGTTAGCCAAGCCTTTATATATACCAGGTGTTTACCATATATAGCTACTTTAAACCTTATATTATTCCTATTCATCTTCCTATAAGGTGTGTACAAATTTCTCTAAATGTGATATTGCCGATGTCTATCTTGGTTTTTTACCTTGCTTTTTATTGCAAGAATTACTAAAAATTTAAGAGGGTAGGCCGAAAGACCTACCCTACAGCTATTCTTTCAAAACTGTCTTGGATGCCATTCTTGTCTTTTTGCGGTCAGCTTCCGATAGTTCTTCACCTGCTTGTAAGCGAGTTGCTGAAACTTGTAACACGGTGGCTGCACAGGTATCACCGATTTGTAAGGCGGTATTAGCAGCAGTTTGTAACATTGTAGCAGCACCAAGGCGATCGCCTAATTCTAATTTTGCCTCAGCCAATTGAGTTTGCCGATATTTAGCCAAAAGCAGAATCGAGTTTAGCACCTGGGAATTGAGAGCAGGTTCATAAGTCTTGGTGAAATTAGCATATATTGGCACTAAAGGAGAAAGTAAACCCTCCTTATTCAACGATGGGTCATCATAGCGAATTTGGATATGGCCAATGACTTGTTTCCCTTCTGGTAATTGTCCCAGATAAATATTCGCTAAAACTACTCGTTCGGTATCTTTCATCAAGTCCCCTAACCGCGCCATTAAAGTCCCATTAGCATCGGTTTCTACTGGTAATTCAATGGTATCTGGGGCAACTTGGGCAACGGGTTTGAGTTCCGCCAGACGCACAGCAGGGACTAAAGATAGAAGTAAATGGGCATTTGTTAATCCCACCGACTGTACCCGCCGAAATAGGCGCGCAAATTGAGTTACAGCTTGTTCTGGGTTCTCGATATAAGCCAGAGTCCCACCCCCAGCATCAGCAATCTTTTCCAATAAATCTGGATTCCAGTCATCACCAAAACCCAGGGTGTTAATTGTCAGGTTGAGTTTGGCGGCTTTTTTAGCAAGTTGCAAACAACGTTTATTGTCATTTGGTCCAATTTGCCATTTCCAAATCTGTAACCCGTTATCCCCATGACCATCTGTCAGTAAGAAGGCTTGGGAAACTGCGCCTTTTGTGCCTTTGAGTAGTTCTGTAATCCCCAAGGATAAACCTTCGGCGATGACAGTCCCGCCAGCAGCCTTTAGCTTGGCTCTTAACTGGGTTTTGATGCTTTCAATATCTTGAACGATTTGGTTGGGGATAATGACTCCAGACGTGCCAGCAAAACCGATAATGGAAATCCTGTCACCAACTTTTAATTGATCCAATAATTGCTCAACTGCTTGAATGACGATATTCATGGGTTCACCGGACATAGAACCACTTTGATCGAGAATCAAGCAGAGATTCAAGGGTAAACTTTGTTCAAGTTGAGAAGGCATAGCGGAAATGGAAATTGAGAGTTGTCGTTGATTGCTTTGTTGGGCAGCATCAACGTTAGTATCATTTAGAGCCGATGTTAGTTGAACTTTCATTGGGGGGAAGCATCTTGCAAAACAGTTTTTGAGACAATTCTGGTTTTTTTGCGATCGCTTTCTGATAACTGTTCCCCAGCTTGTAAGCGGGTGGCGGAAACTTGCAATACCGTTGCAGCACTAGTATCACCCATTTGCAAAGCAGTTTTTGCCGCAGTTTGTAACATCGTTGCTGCCCCAGCCCGATCACCCTGCTGTAATTTCGTTTCGGCTAACTGGGTTTGGCGATATTTGGCTAAAGCTAAAACCGACTGTTGTACCTGGGGATTTGGTGCTGGTTGGTATTCCCTGGTGACATGAGCATAAATTGGTAGATTGGGGGAGTGTAGCCCGATTTGGTTATGGGCGGGGTCATCGTAGCGGACTTGAACATTAGCGATCGCCTGTTTACCTTCTGGCAACTGTCCTACATAAATATTAACTAAAACTACCCGTTCTCCGTCTTTCATTAAATCGCCCAATCTCACCACCAAGCGCCCATCGCTTTCGGGTTGTACTGGTAATTCAATGGTATCTGGGGAAACTTGGGCAATGGGTTTGAGTTCTGCCAGTCGGACATTAGGCATTAAAGATAATAATAGTTGAGCGTTAGTCAACCCCACTGTTTGCATTCGACTAAATAAGCGACCAAATTCCGATACAGCCTGATCTGGGTGTTGAATATAAGACAACGTACCCATACCAGCATCAGCGATTTTTTCTAAAACCTTATCATTCCAATTGTCACCAAATCCCAATGTATTTAGAGTCAAATTATAGTTGGCGGCTAATTGGGCAAATTTCAAACAGCGATCGTTATCACCATGTTCATTTTCCCCATCAGTCAGTAAAAATGCTTGGGAAACGGTATCATGTTTACCCTTGGCTAATTCCTCAATTCCCAACCGTAAACCCTCATCAATGGCAGTTCCCCCATCAGCGGTGAGTTGTTTAATTTGCTTTTTAATCTGTTGACGATCTGTAATTAACTGATTGGGGACTAAAACCTTGGCACGGTGATCAAAAACAACTACACTGAGACGATCTTCAGGAGTCAAACGATCTACTAACAAACAAGCGGCATTTTTCACAGTTTCCAGGGATTTCCCTTGCATTGAACCGCTATGATCGAGAATTAAGCATAAGTTCAAGGGTACAGTCCGATCTATTGTTTCACCACCAGCAGAAACGGAAACTACTAATTGACGTTGAGTGCTAGTTTGATTTGCATCTATACCAGCATCATTGAGCGCTAGTTGTAAATTAACTTTCATAATTTCAATTTCCTATCTAGTTTAGACAGATACAATTTTACAGATAACTTCAAACCGCATCCTCTATACTACGGAAAATAAGTTAATTTAGAGGCTGAGAGGATGTTTGAAAAGTATCAAAATTTATTTAGATCCCCCCAACCCCCTTAAAAAAGGGGGCTAAATTTCTTAAAGTCCCCCTTATTAAGGGGGATTTAGGGGGATCTACAGGTGTTATATACCACACAAAAAAGTTTTCAAACACCCTCTGAGAATCACTGGAATAAAAGCCTTAACTTTCCCTAAAACAGAGACTGAAATATGAACAAATAAACATGAAAATTGATATAATTTAATTATTCAAAAAGTAATTTTTCAGGGTTTCTGCTAAAGTAAAAGGAGATTCTTTAGGAAAGAAGTTTAATTTAATTCCTGTTTCTTCAGATGCTTTTAAACGAGCTTTTTCATAACAATCTGCAAATATTTCTATAAATAGAGGTTGCAAACTAGGACTATCTTCTAATAATAATTCAATACAAATACGTTGCTCTGTAATCGTACTGCGCCAGCTTTCACTACGTTTTTCAGGTTGATATTGCCATTTTAGTAAGTGCATTAATAGCACAATTAAACGGCTCTTTAACTCCCGTTTTTCACTTTTTCCCATGCTTTCAATTTCTTCTATCAGATTTGCTAAATCAATTTCTGCAAATTTCCCTGCTTTTAATTGTTTAGATATGGTTTCTATCCACAGATAAAAATCTTGGTCGTAAAGATTATCATTGGTAATGACTGTTGGTTGATGTGTTGTCATAATGATTTCTAACCTCCTGCAATAATCCTATCAGTAAATCATTCTATTGTTTCTCTTTCTTCATAATTCACCTTGATGCTAAAAATATCATTCCCCGGCAGAACCAGGGAACGAGGATAATAATGGTTTTTGTTGTTAGGAAATATTCGCCATATATTTAACTAAATCATCTATTTGCGAAAAATCTAATAATTCTTCGGCTAAATCTTCCAGTTGAGTTAATCCCAAATTAGGAAGTTGCTGTTCTATTTTGGCTGGAATATTCCCAAAGCGGCGTTTTAACTGACGGAGAATCAATTCTATTGCTTCTCTTCTTTTGCCTTTTTGCTCACCTTTTTGCAGAATATCCTGATAAACCCAAGATTCTTCCATAATGTCCTCCTGAAACAGTTAGTTATTTTTTTCCTTGAATCTTGTAATTGTTATTTACCAGATTCTTACATATATACTGATCCTTGGGTTGATGATTTAGAAAACAATTGGATATCACCCCCCTAACTCCCCATAAAAATCTTCATCTAATAACTGTTCGATAGTAAAAGGAAAATCAAGAGGATATTCGGTTTCCTCTGGTTTTCTGATTCCCAATTTAGCATTTTTACTTTCTTTAATTGCCAATTTACGAGCATCAGCATAAGCAATAAAAATAACCTCATGGAGATAATTTTTAAAAGAAGGATTTTCTTCCAAATCTTTTTTAACTCGAAAACGATGTTCAGTAACAGAACTGTACCAACTTCCTTTCATTATTTCGGGAGCATCAGCTTGAACAGTCAATTTGAGTAAGTGAGTAATTAAGATGGTTAAATTACTCAAAAATGAGCGTTTTTCTGATTTTCCCATATCTTCTAATTCTAATAGTAGATGTTCCCAATCAATATCATTAAAATCTTGTTGTTTGATTTGTTTAATGATAGTTTCTCGCCAAACATTAAAATCTCGTTCATAGAGTTGATTGTTCATAATCCTCCTGCAAAAGTTAACTCTTATTTTAATTTAGTTTAAAAATATTTACCTGGATTAAGAAAAGCCAAATTTAACCAAATTGTGCTAAAAATAGCAATAATGATCAAAATATGGCAATAAAATCTAATAGATAACTCTCGCTGACGCGATTATGCCGCCAGACTATTCCGGTCAAAATCTCCGAGGACACTCTTTTAAAGGTCAAAAACTGACAGGAGCTAACTTTAGCAAAGCCGATATTAGAGGAGCAAATTTTACCAACGCCATTCTTAAGGGTGCTGATTTTACAGGTGCTAAGGCTGGACTACAGCGACGTTGGGTAATTGATTTGCTCATAGCTGCGTTGCTAATGTCAGCACTGCCAGGGTTTTTTTCATTCCCCATTGGTACATTAATACCATATATTTTTGATGGCAAAAACTCTCAAAATTTTATTATGGCAATCCTTTGCCTAGTTATAGTGACAGTTTTTTGTATTGTCACTATTCGCAAGGGTGTAATCGCCGGAGCCTTAGCCTTAGCCTTAACGACTGCCGTAGCTGTAGCCTGGAGTTTAGCTGTATTCATAGTCGGATACTTTGCCGAAGTCGTAACTGGAAATGGAGTCATGGGCTCCGTCGGAAGCTTCGTCGCGGGCTTCTCTGTCACCTTCGCCGGACGCTTCGCGGTAGCCGCAGCCGCAGCCGTAGCCGGAGCCATAGCCGCAGCCGTCGTTGCAGTCTTAGACGCAGCCGTAGCCGGAGCCATAGCCGCAGCCGTAGCCGGAGCCATAGCCGCAGCCGTCGTTGCAGTCTTATTCGGAGTCCGAGCCGTACCCGTAGCCCTATTTTTTGTAATTTTTAGTGGCTATATAGGCTGGCGTAGTTTTAAAGGAGATGAAAGAGATACTTGGATTCGTTCATCTGCCATTGCTTTTGCTGCAACAGGAGGCACAAGTTTTTATGGTGCTGATTTAACTGACGCTGATTTTACTGGTGCAATCCTGAAAAACACGGATTTCAGAAAAGCAAATCTAACGCGCACTCGTTTTT
>NZ_VILA01000013.1:0-13801 GCF_009712025.1 Dolichospermum sp. UHCC 0406 | reverse complement strand
GATGGGGTGTCAAAAAGAGATAGTAAAATCAATTGCAGAAAAATCAGGCGAATATATTATCGCACTCAAAAAGAATCAAGGTAATTTATATAAGAATGTAGAAGAAATCTTCAAAGAAGCTATACTTGGTATGTCCCCTTTCCAAACAAAATCGAATCTGGGAGGTATTGCCGATTTTCCCTCCGTTGAGACGTTTCATTTTTTCGGCAATGTCTTCGATGAGAACTTCTACACCTGCGGGGTAGGGAGTGTGAACTTCTCGCTTTCCTTGGTTGTAACGAGAATAAAGTGTGGTTCCATTCCCAAAATCTAGGACAGTGAGCTTGGGTGGAAGTTGATGCCCAAACAATGCACCCATTCCCTCTGGGACAACTTTGATTATTTCTAGGGTGACATCTGATTTTTTGCCCGCAAGTATTGGTTGATATTCTCCGTTGAGTGCTTGTTTTAAATCTTTTGCCAATCCTATGTCATGTAAGCTGACGACTAATTTTAAATGCCAAGCTTTACGATGTGGTAAATGTGCTAATCCACCAAATAACATCAACAGTGCATTTTTAATTTTGTTTTCGTTGTGGTCCGTGTTGCGATCAAAATGATAACCTGTACGAAAAGCAGATTCTCCCACGGTGTAAGCTGCACCATCTAAAACGATTCTTCCTGGGACATCTTCCATCTCGGCGGTGGAAATATAACTGGGGATACGAACGACTTCAAATCCATCGACGAAAAGTTTCAGACTACCGTAACCATTATCGAATCCTGCTGGAAAAATTTTTTGCAAGGCGTGAATGTTAGACATGGGGGTCAAGTGGGATACAAAAAAAGGGTGGCACAAAAATACCCTAAGTATCTCCTATATATACCCTAGATAGGGGCTAAAAGTTTAATTATTTTCAATTTTCGCGTTAGGGTATATTTATCCCATAAGTAACCCCTACATATACCCCAAATTATTTTATTTTAGCAATATAGACACTATATAACCCCTATGCGGGTTATAAGCAGGTAACATATAGGGGTCAAAGGAAATAAATACAAGTCTTTAACTTCTTTTTGGGGTATATATAACCCCCATAAAACACCTGAGTGTACCCTAAATTAATTTTAGTTAGTAATTTTACGAACGTATAATATTGCGTGCGAATAGCAATGAAACCAAAATATACGTTAACGACTAATTCATGTGATAAGTACCACGACAGAATTAATTACATATTGGTTATTTACCAATTCTTTGCCAGTTAAGGATTTCAGCCCAGATTTTTGTGTAATTAATTTTGTCCAATTACTTAACAATAAAATTTATACCTTTTTCAAGGTCTTATTTTCATAGTAAATTCAGGCTTTCAAGTTTTTTTCTGTGATAAAAATTGTTATTACCGGAAAAGTTATATTTTAATACAACGACTCAAACTTAGTGACAGCAAGCATTTTTGGCTTAATATACACTCCTGTGCCAATGCTACTTACGGGCGAACATCAATCTTCTTCTAGTAAATTTTCCATTTGAAATAACAGTTTTTCTAATTGTTTTTGCTTTTGGGGATTGGATAAAACCTTTGTTTTTTGCACTCGTCCCAAAATGGATGTAATGCGCTGTTTGAGAGGATTTGAGGTATCCTGACTAGGTTTAGTTTCGTTCAGACTACGGATGCGTTCTTTAATTTGAGTTAGCGATAAACGACTAGCGATCGCTTCTGCTAGTAAACTTTGGCGTAACTGTTCATTCTTCACCCGTGCAATGGCATTGGCCTTGGTGTACTCAATTTTCCCAGAACGCAGCGCCTCTAAAATATCTATAGGTAGTTTTAGTAAAGGTAGACGATTACTCACAAAAGAATCCCATGTTTTTTGGCGTTGACTAAACCAATAGGCCAGATGAACAGCCGCAGTTGATTTACCTACGCCACCTTTTTGATTTGTAAAGGCAATAATCATAAAAATATATGGTAGGGGTCACTCGATTTTGGATTGACGTTAGCGCAGCGTAAGCAGCGAGTATTTTGGACTTCGATTTCGCTCAGTCGAACGATTTTGGATTAACTCCACTCTAAAGTGTAGAAGCTCGAAGAAAATGGATTTGGGATTGACGTTAGCGAAGCATACGCAGCGCAGCGAGTATTTTTCTGGACTAAAGGACGGGGCTTTTACCAAATTTTTTTAATCTAAAATCTAAAATTGCCGATAAATATAGCGAGAGGTAAAAGTCCTCAAAACGAACAGGACGATTATATCAATTCTATTAACTTAGTTTAGTTGTTTGTTTAGCAACCAAATATTGCTCAATCGCTTCACGAATCAAATCAGGTACTGTACATTTTTCTAGATCAGCCAGATTTTTCAGATGCTGTTTCATCTGTGGATGCATCAATACTTTCACTTGTTCTGAAAGTGGCTCGTCTCTGCCATAGTCAAAGCGATACTTGATTCCAAAATCGGGATTACCACCAGGTCTCGCCATTAGTTGCACACTTATAACGACAATCTCAATTATATCGCAATTAGCATCAGAGAAATACTTCTAAGCCAGATACTTTAATTGCGTGGTACTACGTTATAATTATGAAAATAACTAACCAGGAACGCAAGTGATATGGTTAATGCGCCGCTTGACAAGACTACCACTGTTATCAATGAGAATTTGGCTGTTGATGCTAAAAATGGTGATGCTGTTAATACGATAATAGCAATATTTACTACTAGAGAACTAACTAAAGAAGAAGAGGGGGAACGCTTCCGGTTAGAGCGTCAAGTAGAGAGGGCGTTCTCCGAAGCTGGAAAAGCGTTGAGACAATTGAGAGACAGAAAACTGTATCGCAACTCCCACAAAACTTTTGACGAATACTGCAAAGACAGGTTTAGCTATAACCGTTCCCGTTCCTACCAACTTATTGACGCAGCTAGTGTTGTGGACAACCTGGAAGAATGTCCACAAATTGTGGACATTTTGCCAACAGCAGAAGGACAAGTGCGACCATTAACAAAATTAGAAGTAGAGGAACAAGTTAGATGTTGGCAAGAAGCAGTAGAGGCGGCAGGTGGTAAAGTACCATCAGGACGCATTGTTAAAAGTATTGTGGACAAATTACAGAAATATCCGGTAAGCGTAAAGCTCAGTCGCTTCAGCACTGAGATATAAGCGACTCGTGCGAGTTTTAACCGCATAGAATTTATTTTTAGCAAAGGTGGGTTAAAAAGATAAGAGAATTTATATTTTAGGTTCTATAGTGTTACACTGTTAACAACAGGAACGGTAATCAACCTGTCTAAAAACCTAACTACCTAACGGTAATCTGTACCTTGACAATTGAAGATATGGGGTTCTATTCCATAGTTCTAGTTCTTACCCAGGAATAGGTAAAATCTTTATGGGAGCTAGACGACACAGAATTTAAACTCAATCAAAATTTGCAGCAATGCAACTACCTTCGGGCAGAAGGGAAGTTAACGCTTGGGGAGAGAACCACCTCTGGCTTAAATACCGCAAGGGGTTTAAGTTAAGTGGACTCGTTGAACCAAGAATCTCAGAGGCTAAAGCCTCCGAGAGTGTCAAAGGAGCAACCGAATTTACCTAACACCGACTATTTAGGGCAAGTGTGTCAAATTTTTCACAGCAGCTAAAGGTTGGAGTTCCTGCACTACCTTTTGGCTTAACTTGCACAAATCTACAGAAAAAACCTCTAAATCTTTATTACCTACTTCATATTGATAAACATCGAGGATATTTTCAACCATATCCAACAACGTTTGATTAGTTTCGGTAATTTGTTGGAGATATTCCTGCATTTCTGAGAGATTATGCCCAAAAGTTCCTTTTTTCAGCACTTTTAGCATTTGGATTACTGAAGTTAAAGGAGTGCGTAAATCGTGAGTCATATTAATCACAAAATCTTCGCACCATTGCTGGGTAATTATATCTCGGTGATTGATACTGTGTTTTAGTCGCAGGAGCGATCGCACTTTTGCTAACAATTCGTTTTGTTCTACAGGCTTAATCAAAAAATCATCAGCACCAGCTTGTAAACCTTGAATGAAAGAGGACTCGTCACAATTGGTAACGAGTAACACAGGTATGAAAGGTAAATGGGAATTCTGCTTGATCTGTCGAGTGATTTCATAGCCATCAATACTTGGGGTGAACGTATCCAATAGGACTAAATCAGGTGGAAATTCGACAATCTTAATTAAGGCTTCACTATCGCTATCTGTTACTGTTACCCTGTATCCTTCTTGCTTGAGAGTAGATTTTAGTACACAAACATTCTTGGTTGAGTCATCTACCAAAAGGATACTTTCTGTTGAACTTGAGTTCCAAGAGAAAGGTGTCATATAGATACCAGTAGATTTATTTAAATCAAGTTGGCTATTTGTTTTCTTTAATGAATCTTAACACTTAAATCGGCTTTCTTCACTAAAACTTTAAATTTTACATACGTCAATAGGCATATTTTTTGATATAATTTTTTGCTTTATCTACTCCACAAGTTTGATAGTATTCGTGTTCAGCTTCAATTTGGTTGAGAATAGCTATCGTGCCTACATCTAAATTAGTGTCGAGTAATAAATCTGAAGTAACCTTTTGTGTCACTTGAGGATTTTGCTCAGGAATGGCAATAATTTTAGGTTTCATTGTTGTTATACTTTCTGTTACAATTACTGTTAGTTGTTGCATTGTTTTGGTTACATAACGCCATCAATTTGAGCGCGTTAGCGCATCTATCCATGTTAATATTCAACTAAAACTTAAAGTTTTTGAGTTAAGTTGGTGTCAACTATTCATGATTTCGTCAATATCAAAAGTTACATCTGCTACTAAATATGAAACTCATCAAAAAATCTGACAAACTCCTTCAAGAAACACAAATTATAGATAAAACAAAAGAGCCAAATCTACAAGTTGACTTTATTAATAAAATAGAGGAAATAGCAGTTGAAGAACAGAAGCATCTCAAAGCTTCATTTCAAGGATGCGTGGCATTACCAGATGATAAGAGTACAGCCAAGCAAGGTGTGAGTGAAAAGCAGTTTTTTCGGCATTTACTGGCAGCTTTTCCTGGAAATTTGATTTGTCAAGCGGTTGAGTTTGAAATTCCAGGTTATCTTCTCCGCTACTCGGCAGATTTTATCTTTTATCATCACTCATCTGGATTAGCTTTGGATATTGAAATTGATGAACCTTATGCTGGAAATACAGGGAAACCTCACCACTGTATTGATGTTGATAATGATAAAATTCGTAACCGTTTTTTCTTGGAACGGAATTGGGGTGTAATCAGGTTTGCAGAAATTCAGGTGGTGCGTCATCCTTGGAGTTGTTGTAAGGTTATTGCTCAAACAATTGCTAAGTTGACAGAAGATAATAGTGTGTTTATGCTGCTTCAAAGATTGACTGATGTACCTTTACAAAAATGTTGGACAAGGCGTGAGGCTAGGCTGATGGCTAAGAACAATTATCGTCATTCTTATCTGCCAAAAATAGGAAAGTAAAGCGATATATTATTGTTACAGTACAAAAACATTTACAATATATTTCAGAGCCATTTAGTTAAAATCTCTTAATAAGAATTTTATAAAGATGCAACAAATAACTGTTTCTCGCGGTCAGCAGTAAAAGCAAGACAAGCCTTAATATCTTCAGATGTTAGTTCTGAAAAATCTTCCAAAATTTCTGCTTCTGTCATCCCACCTACTAAATATTCTAAAATGTCGTACACAGTTATACGCATTCCTCGAATACAAGGTTTTCCACTGCGTTTTCCAGGTTCAATCGTAATAATGTCTTGATAACTCATGATTTCTCCTGCGGTTTAATCTTTAGTTTATATAGATTCTAGAGTTTCGACATCTGATTGAAAATCCTCTACATCATAATTGATACAAAGTCCCCGTAAAGCAAGTTGATGTTGAAACTCAATTACTGTGAGTCCAGTCCAAGCACGAACTTTACCACTACTAATTTTTCCTTGCTGATAAAGCATAATAGCGATTTCTAATTTTAGTTCCCCTTCCGTCATTTTGCTGGCTCGGAGAATATCATCAGGTATTAAGACACTCATAAACAAGTTTACAATTGTAATTTATCTAATTTTAGGATAATTCATAGGGTGATAGATGGAATAGGTAGCGATCGCTCAAAATAATTAATACAAAGTCCCCATAAAGCAACCATAAGGTGTTTTATAGCATTTTTAAAACAGCCCATTATGCGGCAATGTAGTTTTTCTTAACAAAAAGAAATTGCTCCCACTCCTAAAAAAGAGCAGCAAGCTACATCGCAATATTATATTGCTTTAATCCAACTATAAAAAATCAGGTGGTTTAAGTACAAACTTAATATTCAGGTTCTACTTTAGCTAAGTGCAAAATAAAGTACCGCTTAATCTCATCATGAATCTCCTGCGGCAGCACAGATATCAAACAGGCAATTAAAAAAGCTTTAATTTCTATCGTCGCTGCATTCACAGCCCTAGAAAACCCTTGCCAGCCAAGATGTTCACTAAATGTAATCACGTCTTCAATGATCATTTCCGCCGATTCACCACCATCTTCACAGCCATATTTAAGCAGAGGTAAATACTCATCAATAAACCACTGCTCCTCCTTGGTCAAAACCTCCAAAGAATTATTATTAACCCTATATAGAGAGTTATATAGGAGTAGTAATAATTTTTTAAAGCTATTCCACCCCCCGAAATACTTCTGACTAACTTGACTGAGCCATGATTGAGAAATTCCAGCAGCTTTAGCTAATACCCCCTGACGAACTTTCTGCCAATCTGTCACCCCTGCTGCCACCAGTTGCTTGAATGCTGTTAATATGCCCTTACGTGTCTGCTGGATTTCCGTTCCTGCTTCTGGACAAATATCAACAGCATCAGACTTAATAAACCTAGCATTAGGGTAATAGTCCGCTAAATAGGACAAATCTTTTTCACTAACCACATAATAAGTTACCCGTTCTGTCCTGCGATTAGCTCTAGTTCTACCTACAGATTGCACAACCTCAGTCTGAACCAGATGATTAATCACCTCTTGAAAAGCTTCATTCTCTTTACCAACACTTCTATCTCCCGTTAAAGTTATATAAGCTTGCTCAGATGCTCCAATATCTTGATAGGGAGTACCAAAACTACAAATAGCTTGCTTATTTTCATAAGCATTACTACCGCGATTATCAACAAACCAATATCCATCACCCTTGTTTCTATGTGCCAAGTGGTCTATGTAAGCAATATCGCCATCATGACGCAAATCTAATTCCTTTCGCAATGCTGTAACTCTTTCTTTTAACGGTTCACTACGGTCTTTATTCAGCAACCCAAAGCCCGTGATTTGGTGAATATTCAGATTACTATAATCAGGGGGGATTTCCGATATCACCAGTATTTCCTCTGGATTAATCCCCAATTGCATAGCCATATTGTCACGGGTAGCAGTAGCATCCATCAAGAAAACAAACTCAAAAGCTTTGAGAACATCAACATGACGGGTATTTTTAGTAGCAATAATTAACTGTTTGTTTTTAACCCGTAATGCTCCTGGTTTAATCTCTCCAATGATTTCTAGCAGGGGAATTAACCATCTCACAGGTAAATTTTCGATATTCTTGTAAGTTTCCTGAGCAGCTTGTTTATTGAGGTGACTACGAATTAATTTTAAAGTTTTTCTGTTGATAGATTCGCGATCGCTCTTATCAACCCCATCCAATGTGATACTATCAGCCTGTTGAACCAATTCCTCAATATCTGGAGCAATAGTTTCCAGTTCAGCAATAATTTCCGGTATATCTGTGGGAATTTCCCCTAATAAATCCCGAATTAATTCATGATTGTACCCATGATAAGTTTCCTGAACCAGGGGGATGTTTCCAGTCAGTAGTCCCCGCAGTGGTAGAACTAAACCCTTAATTTTGTCATAGACTCCGGGTAATTGAGTTTGCACCTCCATCATTGAAGAATCAAAATCCTTAGAACTAACCCTGATGAATTCCACAGGTTGTATTTGTCTAGAAGCTTCATCAACAAAACCACCTGCCTTCATCTCAATCATATCTGTAGCTTGAGGTAAGGAGTTGATATTGGCACGAATTCGTTTAGAAGCTAGTGCCTCCCTTCTATCACGTCGGAAGGTAGAACCATTGACTCTTGGCAGAGCATTACCAGCAGCATCTCTACCCGCACAATTAGCTCTGAGTTTACAGCCGTTGCAGATGGGATTAAGACTGGCTTCTGCCGATGTTTCTTTTTTATATCCTTTATCTGCGAGGGCATTAAATAAATGTGTCAAAGGACAAGTTCCCTCAACGTTGGTTTTTTCCCCTAATTGTGGCCAGTGTATCTGTGGGTTGCCTAATGGTGTAAGTTTGTTAGCATCTGCTACTAGTCCATCGTGACGGACTGTTAAATCTGTCCAGTTTTCAATAGTTGCTACAGTGGGGTTACGGTGTTCATTGCTGAGGTAGAAGAGCATATTAACTCCAAACTGTTCTGGCATAAATTCTCCCACTGTGTGAGATTTACCAGCACCAGCGTGTGATAAATCTAAGATGAATTTATGCCCTGATTTGATTGCATTTACATAAGTCTGAGTCCGTTGTTCTGAGGTAAACCAGATATCAACGTCGAGGTTGTTGTTGGCGACAAGTATAGTTTGTTCTACTGGGCAAACTATGTTACCTATTAACCTTTGGGCTTTATTAGTTACAGTGATTAAGGTTTCCAGAAAATCTTGAAAGTCTCTCTTTATACCGTGTTTAGCAAGCCATTCTTGTTTGCTGATTATGGAATCTGTGACTGTGTGGTTTAGGTTATTATCGGAGTATTTTTGGTGGTAATCCTTAAATATCTCCCTTTGATAATTGTTTAACTCTTGTTGTTGATCATCTGGGAATACACCACTTTGATAATTATTTAACTCTTCTTGTTGGTAATTGCTGAATGGATTTCTTTGGTATTTGTTATACTTGTTACCTTGGTAATTACTATTAAAAATATTCCGTTCAACTGTGGGAAATCTAAACCCATACTGTTTAGCAATGTGAAATAGCGTACCAATTGATATACCAGAACGACTGCGAAAACTCCTAATTTTGTCTCGAATATTCCAACTCGTTCCCTTAATCGAAGGACTCCACTGTTCCCCTATAATTTCCGCATCTACAGCACCGTAATGAGAAGTTAGTGCCATTAATACGTTTAGGCACTCATTGTAGTTGTTGTTGCCAGGACTTCGTGTGGGAATATAAGTTAATGCTTGTTGAATTAGTTGATCTATATCCCAGTTGTTAGCTTCTGCCCGTTCTTGAAATTGTACGCGACGGATTGTAATTTCTGCTAATCGGCGCTCGTACTCGATTTTTTCTTGATAAGCGGTGGTTACAGCTTCATCTATCCAAGATTGCGGTAGTCTAACATGAGGTTGAATTAAGGGGAATGTGGCTTGGCTATTGCCATAAAACACCCGTGAAGCATCTTTACAGGCGGGGTCATGGGGCAGATGCTTCATTAAGTAGCGCGTTAACACTTCTACTGTCTCTGCACCTTGAACACATTCAGGTAATACGAATACTAGTCGAAATTTGTCCCAGCCGGGTTGATGACTGGCTGTGGTGTAGATTAACGCGCAATGTTGTTTGATAAACGGATGTTCTATTGCTTCGTCTAAGTTTAGCTGATGTTGGTAGATTTTCTTGGCTTGTCTACCATCTGATTTTTCAATCACGTTACCGTTAATATCTACCCAATCTCTATTAATTTTGATTGGTCTACCATTTTCATCTAATGGATTACCATTTGCGTCTTTCCAAGTGGCGGCGTTGTCAATATCTAGTAATAACCACTGAGAACCAATTATATGAGATTTACTCCGCCATTGACCACCAAGTAAACCAGCACATAAGGCGTGTCCTTCTTCTACGTGCCTAGCTACATCCCAAATAGTACCTGTTCTGTCTTGGAAGTTGGCTGCTAGTTTCCGAAAATCCCAGTTTTTATCTTTACCAGTGGCGTTAAACGCGAATTTGATTCTGTCGTTCTGGATAGGCTCTGGTTGTAATCGTGGTGTAAATTGATCCTGTTGAATGATTGGTTGTTGCAGTTCTAGCTGTTGTTCGATCTTGGTACTAAATTCAAAAACAGACTGTTGTGCAGGGAAAGGAGGGACAACGGGATATTCAAACGGCGACGGCGATTGTACTCCACCTGTATATAAGCCACCTAAAGAAGTGCTTGGTTGTGGCCTCTGTTCCACTTCGGTCCACGTTAGTGGGGAAGGAGACATTCTCCCTGCTCCCGTTCGGACGTTCGGTGAAGCCTCAGTTGAGCCGCTTAGGACAAAAGCCTGTTCTCTTTCCCCTTGCCCCTGCTGTTGAACGTGGGGCTGTTGCGATTCTGATGAGTTGTGAAATTGCTGTTTTGGTTCTAATTCGTTGTGAAAAGCTTGTTGAACCGTTGCTTGTTGCGGTTCTGATTGGTTATTAAATTGTTGTTGAGCGTTTGGATTTTGTGATTCTGATGAGTTATTAAATTGCTGTTTCGCTTCTAACTCATTATTAAATTGTTGTTGAGCGTTTAGGTTTTGTGATTCTGATGCGTTGTTAAATTGTTGTTGAGACATGATAGCCAATCCTCCAGTAAGTGTGTTGGAGGAATTGGAGCAATCCCGTGTTAGTAATTTTTTATACACATACTCAGGAAGATAAGAAGATAAAATTCCTGAAATGTTGCTTTATTAGGACTTACGAGGGGGGTACAAACAATATGGGTTTGAGATTGTTTTCCCGCGATAGCAATGATCAACAGAGGTTAATCTTGCCTAAGTTCTAATTTATTTGTAAAATCAGTGTTCTTCTGCTTTTACATCTCAACTTTTTGAGATAGGATTACTAACAGGGATATAAATATTAGGCTGCGAAACCCAATACCCCGCTCCAATTCCATGACGGAATCTATTTTGAAAACCTCGGTATCCCGACGGGACACGTAGTTTTCACCTTTTAATCTTTTTTGTACCTAGCTAACCAAGCTTTAATAAACTCGATTACTTCCTCCTTTTCAATCACAAAGGCAGTGCCTTTTCTTCTGAAAGCCAGAATTTTCATGTTTCCTACTTCAGAATAAAGATGTTCCTTGTGATTTCCAATTGCCTTGGTGGGAGGCCATAAAACCAGGACTTTGGCTGTGGGAGTTTTTTGTGCCTCACGAGAGGACATCCCAAATAAGTCTCTATTCTTATTGAGCCACTTTTCATAATCTGCCAATTCAACTAATGGGCAGGGTTTCCAGATTTTGAGCGCATTCTTGTCTTTACGTTTTACCTGCAAAGCTTCTCTCGCTTCGTTGTAAACAATCTCCCTATGTCCTTGGGAACGAATAGAGATAAACAGATGAGTTTTGCGCGGAAATCTGATAAACAAGTCAATAGGATTCTGATCTTCAATTTGAAGCGCTGGAAAAACTTGTATTCCTTCGCTTTTAAACTCCTCTAACAGTACAGTGGTTAAATTTTCCAGTCGCGCAATTTTTTCCACCCTCACCAACGGTTTGTAAGCCAAGCCAAAAAGCAACCAGCCAGCCGGGGCGATTGTGCTTGTAGCAATTGTTGAATCATTAGCTGCTAGAGCAACAGTGGAATCAACGTTTTTTGCTTCCCTAAGTCCCTCTAAAGCCGCTTCATTGTGCGGCGGTAGCTGAAAATCGGTAGTTGGGTCTTTCACTGTCAACATTGCGACATCAAAAGTTAGTGGTTTGAAAATAGCACTTCCTTTACAAATCCTAATGCCTAATTCGGCATTTTGAACCAATGGTTATTCAATGATTATTAAAAGGAATGCGTTTAAACGAGAAACTAAATCCTAAATAGAGATTAAACGTGACGAATTATATCTAACGCTTGCTCCCATAATTTTTGAGTTTCTTCTTGATTATAAGCGCCTAAAAAGATTATATACCATAGTCGAGTATCTTTTCGTAGTCCCATAAAGTACCCACCCGAAAAATATCCAGGATTTTCTACTGGTGGTTGTGGTTCATAGAGAGTTGCAATAAATGACTCTGCATACACTTAAAGTTCCCAATCTAGAGTTTGTGTAAATTCGTGCTTTTTCATTGGTTGTTTCCTGTCAATTAACAGTTTATTCCAGCCAGCTTGACCAGGAGATACCTTTTTGGCTTGGGGTAGTTCAGCTAATATGTCAGATATCAAGTCCTCAACTTTCTCATGATCTTTAAAAGCGATGACCACTGTATCAAGGTACTGTAAAAATTCTAAAGGTATTTGCTTACTCTCGCCTACAGTCCAATATAACGTTGATTGTCGTTGTTTTTTGTCAACAGTTGATTCTAAAGCAATAATAGACAGAACTTCGATGGGGTCACTCAGTAACACTGCTCTTGTGACTGTGGTATGCGTAGCAATCCAAAAACTACCGTTTTTCGTAGGTTCAGAGTTGAGAGGAATAGCAGTAAAATCACCAGTTAGTTCTAGTTGTTTGGCTTGAGTGGGAACATTATCGAGTGTGCGTTCTACAAATATTGGTTGACCTGTTTGATTAGGATATAGCCAACCCTTTTGATACAGTTCATTAAGCAGAGGAATGGGTAAATTGTACTGCTGGTGTAAGTTTTGGCGGACTTGTTCCCAGTTTGCGGGTTCTGGTGTAGGTAAATAATTTGTCTGTGTTACTGCTGGTGTAGCATTTTCAATAGGCTGCTCTATCGTTTTTTGGATACGTTTATCATCCGGCTTTGCTCTTACTGTTGGTGTTGAATTATCAACGGTTTGCTCTATCAGCTTTTGGAGCAGTTCAATATTCTCTTTTGCAGTTGCGTGATCAACAGATTGCTCGATTTGAATGTCGTTGTCATCCAGTAGTGAAGAAACCGTTAATGTTTTATTTTCAACATTTCGTTCCATTTGAATCTGTTGCTGATTCTGTTGAGCTTGACTGGATTTAGCATTGATAGTAGTTTGCTCAGTCAATTTTTGGATGCGTTTATCATCGTGTTCACCTTGATTAGATGTAGCATTTTCAACATTTTGTTCCATCAATTTTTGGATGCGTTTATCATCTCGCTTGGGAATATAACTTACATCCCGATGCTTTTGTAAACCTGGAAAAGTGTATGCTTTACCCAAATGCGTACCGCTAAAAGCCACGCCATCAAGTTTGTAACTAATGCCTTTAACTTTGCCTGTACGAGTATAGCCAATGCAGATACTAATATCGTCTTTCTGCGCTTTCTCTATTAATTCTGGCATCGTTGGACAGTCGTGGGTTGCCTTATCAAGCGATAGCGTAGCGCTCCGTAGGAATCGCTGAAGTTTAACTCTAACGCTTTCTTCTCCAGTTCTAGCAAGTTGTCTGCGTTCACCAGTAGTTGGACTGTGTTGATCTTTTTCCCAGCTAGGTTGTACTGATTGTAAATTGTATTCCTTCTCTAATTTGCGAATCACAGCTTCACTTCTGGGATGGTCCCAACTATCAGAAACTGTAATGCCATTTAATTGAATGCGACTGGCTGCAATATGCAGGGGAAACGCATCTCAGCAATTCTCATTTTGGAAATTTTGTGCGACCTATTAAAAATATTTCTCAATAACTTTCTCTAAAAAGCCTATTCTCTTGTTTAAGTTTTTCCAACTGAGATGGGTTTCAGTTCAAAATGAGAATTGCTGAACGCATCTAAATTATCTTGACAGAATACTATATTAGTGCATCAATATGGGAAAATATCTAACTTCATTCAAAATCTGATAAATTCCTTTATTAAAATTATAAAAATTTCATAAATTTAGAGTA
>NZ_VILA01000012.1:0-104748 GCF_009712025.1 Dolichospermum sp. UHCC 0406 | reverse complement strand
AATTTATGAAATTTTTATAATTTTAATAAAGGAATTTATCAGATTTTGAATGAAGTTAGATATTTTCCCATATTGATGCACTAATATAGTATTCTGTCAAGATAATTTAGATGCGTTTCCCCTGCGGCTGATCCTGATGTACTATTTCGGCTTTGTCCTTCCACAGACCCAGATGTAGTGACTTTGCTGAAGGAAAGACCAAAGGTACTAGAATTAGTTCGTTTGGTGATGGTTCAGGAACTTTCTGATGAGCAGCTTGGTAAAATTGAGCATTTTATTAAGCGAGATATATTAAGAGAAACTTCCTCGGATACAATACTCACTGTATCTGAGTAACTCAAGCCTAGCTCTCCCCGCAGTAAGTGAGGAGGAATACGAGGAGAATTTTTATTAGCACATGAAAGCAAAACAGTTGCCGATTCCTGATTTAGAAGATAATACGGAAGATTACACTATTTCTGATGGTTGTATCCTTGACTTTATTAGTGGTGAGAAAAGTCTCAAGGACACGCCAAAAGAACAAGTGCGTCAACGGATTGCAAGGGCTTTGTTTCACGAGTATGGAATTTCGGTGGAAGATATGGCGGCTGATTTTCCGGTTTCTATTAATGGGAAGCGGAAAAAGCTGGATATTGCCATTTTTCACCACGACCAGGAGCATACAGTTCAAAATTTAAGTCGAGTGGTGGTTTGTCGCCAAGAACCAAAGGTCGGCAGAAATGCAGTGAGGATTCGAGATTACGACCAAGCAGCGAAGGATTTAGAAGAACTAGAAACCATCATGGAGCATATTGACTTCTGTAAGTATGGTTTGTGGACGAATGGTTTAGAGTTCTTTTACTTAGAGAAGCAAAAAACGCGGTTTGAAGACCGGTTTGAGCCGATAGGTGATTGGCCACCTGCGGATGAATCTTTGGACACACAGGAAGTAGTTTCTAGTGCGCGTACCCGCAAGGCTGATCCAGAAATGCTGCGTGTGGCTTTCCGGCGCTGCCATAATTTTATTCATGGTAATGAAGGAATGCCCAAAGATGCGGCATTTTGGCAGTTCTTATACTTGATTTTCTGCAAAATGCACGATGAGCAGAAATCACTTCGCGGTCAAAGGCGATTTTGGGCAGGGCCGAAGGAGCAGTTCGATACTGAGGGGCGTAAAGAAATCCGCTTGCGGCTTATACCTCTGTTTGAAGAGGTGAAAAAGAATTACAGCAATCTTTTCAGGGGAAATGAGGAAATTACTCTTTCTGACCGCGCCCTTGCTTTTATGGTTTCTGAATTGGCAAAATATGACTTTACACGTACAGATGTAGATGCTAAGGGTGCGGCTTATCAAGAAATTGTCGGCGCTAATTTACGGGGCGATCGCGGACAATACTTCACGCCACGGGGTATTATCAAACTGGCTGTGGAAATGCTTGACCCCAAAGAAAATGAGCGAATTTTAGATCCAGCCTGTGGAACTGGGGGATTTTTGGTGGCAGTGCTGGCGTATATGATGAAAAAGTTTCGGGAAGAAGCGAATGTGCCAGTAGGATTAGAGACTACAGAGGAGTTTCTATCTGTCAATGGACGGTTGCGCCAGTTTGCCGAGAAACAAGTGTTTGGTGCGGATTTTGACCCATTTCTAATTAAAGCTTGCCAGATGAATATGGTGATGGCAGGAAATGGCAGGGGTCATCTTTATCATATCAACTCTGTGGATTTCCCTAACGGACATTTAGATGGGTTAGAACCAGCTAAAAAAGAAATTCCCCTAGAATCAATTGATGTGTTGTTGACTAATCCGCCTTTTGGTTCTGATATTCCAATTACGGATAAAAATACACTCAAGCAGTTTGAATTAGCTTACAATTGGGAACGGACGGAGGATGGTAGTTTTCGCAGAACTGGTACACTCAAAGGCAGTGTTGCACCAGAGATACTATTTATTGAGCGTTGTCTGAACTGGCTAAAACCGGGGGGAAGGATGGGGATTGTTTTACCAGATGGCATTTTGGGCAATCCTGGAACTGAATATATCCGGTGGTGGATTCTGCGTCATTCTTGGGTATTAGCTAGTGTGGATATTCCAGTTGAAGCATTTATTGTAGAAGCGAATGTAAATATTCTCACAAGTTTGCTGTTTCTGAAGAAGAAAACCAAAGAGGAAATTAGGGCTGAGGATTTAGGAGGTAAGACAGACTATCCTGTATTTATGGCAGTGGCAGAGAAGGTAGGATTTGACCGTCGAGGAAATACGCTTTATAAACGGACTCCTGATGGTGAAGAAATTGTGGTTGTCAAAGAGAAAATAGAAAAAATTCGGATTGGGGAACGTATTATTGAACGTCCTTTAAAACGAAAAGAAAAGATACTCGATGATGACTTGCCTGTAATTGCCGAAAAATATCGAGAGTTCCGTCAACAATACCCAACTCCAGGTATATGATTTCTCGAATAGAAGCATTTAAATATCGCTGCTTTGACCGACTTGATATTAAACTCGGTCAATATCATGTTTTAGCTGGTGCAAATGGCACGGGTAAAAGTACGCTGCTTGATATTCCTTTATTGTTGGGCGAAATTCTATCACAGGGATTAATCCCAGCTTTTTTAGAATCTCCTTCTATTGGTGGCAGTCCAAGAGCGCAAAATTTACAAGAATTACTGCATTATGGCAGAGGAAATTATTTTGGTTTTGCCATAGAAGCTGATTTACCTGAAGAAATTATTATTAAATTGCTCGAAGATGCACCACCCACGGTTCTAAAAGATAAAAATAGGCATCCTCGAAGTATTAGATATGAAATTCGGTTTCAAATTTTTAATAATATTGAGCTTCATGTAACTGATGAATTTTTATATATTGTTCCGCAGAAGGTTTCTGAACCGAAAGAAGGCTGGGGAATAGGAGGTAAACGTCCTCGTTACTGGCACACAATTATTGAGCGGGAATCTGGTTTACCAACAATTCTGAAACAAGAAGATCGAAGCCGCTCTAAAATCAACTTGCGACTGGAACCCCAGGAATTAGCTTTAGCAAATTTACCCAGTGATATTGATAAATTTTCTGCGTCTATTTGGTTCAGAAATCTTTTAGAAAAAGGCGTAATGCGTTATGAACCAAGTTGGTCAGTGCTGCGGAAGGCTTGTCCGCCTGGACAGCCTAAAACCTTGCGTAAAGATGGTTATAATTTGCCTTGGTTAGTGCTGAATTTGCAGCAGGAACAGCCAGAGTTATTTGAGTCTTGGGTAGAACACATTAAAATGGCTTTGCCTAATGTTATGGCAATAGAAGCTATTCAACGTGAAGAAGATTATCACGCTTACCTCAAATTAACTTATTGGGGTAATCATGTTGTGACTTCTTCAGGATTATCTTACGGGACTCTGCATATTTTGGCACTGACTATTTTGCCCTACCTACCTCAACCCCATAGTCTAATTTTCTTGGAAGAACCGGAAAATGGTATTCACCCTAGAGCAATTGAGGTAGTATTACAATCTTTGAGTTCGGTGTACGATTCTCAAGTTTGGGTATCTACACATTCTCCTGTAGTATTGGCATATACTGAACTAGAATCAATGATTGTGATGCGAGCTAGTAAGGAAAATGGTGCAGAGGCGATTCCCGGAAATAAACATCCGCGTTTACAAGATTGGCAGGGAAGTATTGACCTTGGTTCTCTGTTTGCAGCAGGGGTACTGGGATGAGAGATTGTATCTTCTTGGTTGCTGATAAAAATATGGAAGCTGCTTTTACAGGTTTTTTTACCAGAGTGCAGTTCCATAGAAGTCTGGGAATTAGGCAGTTTGCATTCGACCCACAACAGGATATTATTGTTGAAGCGGGGAGTGATCCAGGTGTGTATACCCGCGCCCATCAATTAATTCGTCCTTATCAAAAAACTCATCGTTATGCTGTTGTAGTATTAGATAATGCTTGGGATGGGTCGCCTGGAGTAGAAAAAATTACTAATAATATTATGGAAAATCTTATTGATACTGGTTGGGATGAAGAAAATTGTGCCGTGATTGTAATAGATCCAGAACTAGAGATTTGGATATTACAGGATAATCGCAATGTAGAAGAGGCTTTTCGGTTTAAACAAGATATCTCTTTAAGAAAGTGGTTAGAAGAAAAAGGGTTATGGGATGCTTCGGCGTTGAAACCTGCTGACCCGAAGAAAGCTGTTGAAGATGCTTTGAAATTATCCAGAACTCCTCGTTCATCAGCTATTTATAAAAATATAACTAGCAAAGTTTCTGTTAAAGGATGTACAGATACAGCATTTCAAATGTTGTGCATTAAAATGCAGGAATGGTTTCCATTTGATGAGGGTCAAGCATGAAAACTACTAAGCTAGACTTTCCAGTAATGTCTTCTTGGATGGAAAGTAACGGGCGGCGTTTGGATTGTAACCCTTACCTTTCAGGGGCTTTTGAAGCTAAGGTAATACTTGAAAAACTATCAGCGAAGAAACAACCTTTGCATGAAGTTACAAAGGGAGGTCTAAACGGAATTTTTCATGCTGGTCGTGAGCGTCGTCAATATGTAGATGATCCAGCTTATGGTGTTCCTTTCCTGGGGAGTACAGATATTCTTGCGGCTGATCTTTCTTCTCTATCTCTTTTGTCAAAAAAGCAAGTAGCAGCTAATCCAAATTTTGCTATTCAGGAAGGATGGACTCTCATCACCCGTTCTGGGACTATTGGCAGAATGGTTTATGTACGATCAGATATGGCAGGAATGGCTTGTACTGAACACGCTATGAGAGTTGTTCCCGACGTTGATAAAATTTTGCCAGGTTATTTATATGCTTATCTCAGTAGTAAATTCGGAGTTCCTCTTATTATCTCAGGAACTTATGGTTCAATAATTCAAAGTATTGAACCTCATCATATTGCTGATTTACCAGTACCAAGATTAGGGGCAGATATTGAAGAAACCGTAGATGAATTAATTAAAGAAGCTTCTATTAAGAGAGCAAAAGCATTAAATATTTTGTATGAATCAGATAAAATATTAGAAAATAAAATACAGCTACCTCGATTACCAGATTTACATGAAATATCTAAACCTCTAGTAGCAGGGGTTAGTTCTAGCTCTCTAAGAATGCGCTTTGATGGTGCTTTTCATTCACCTTTAGCCTTAGAAGCAGAAAAGGCAATTACAAAAGCTAAATGCGATATTCTAACTCTTGCTCATAGCTCTGTTAATCAAAATCTATTTAAGCCAAATATTTTTAAAAGACAGTGGGTAGAATCAGAAAATTATGGACCAGCGTTTGTAAGTGGAAATGATATTTATCGAATGAGTCCATCACCAGAGAGATTTGTTAGTAAGAAATCTAAAGATATTGAAACTTATTTGCTAAAAAAAGGTTGGATCGTTTTTCAAGCAGCAGGACAACTTAATGGAATATTTGGATGGCCAATTTTAGTAAACTCACATCTTGATGGGATGTTCTGTGCTGATGATGTATTCAGATTAGTTCCTCATAATGAGGCCGATGCTGGCTACATCTATGCTTATTTGAGAAGTAATTATGGTCAAAGACTTCTTAAAAGACAAGCTTATGGTTACAGTATTCCCAGAGTAGTTTCTGAACACGTAGAACAAGTTATCATTCCTTGGCCAGATGAAAAAACTCGGCAATCAATTGGGCAACCAGTCTTTAATGCTTGGGAAGATTTAGCTAAGGCTATTCAAATAGAAGCTCAGGCAGTAAAAATAGTTGAAAGTAGTATTGATAAGGGAGGTGCTTAATGGCTGCAAAAGTCATCGCTATTGGTCAACCTGTCAACGACTCTGAACGTCAAGCAATTAAATTTCTTCGTGATAATTTACCCGATACCTACACAATAATTCATAACTTTGAAATCCCTCAAGGCAAAGAAAAGTATGAAATAGACCTAGCCATAATTGCCCCTCACAGCATATTTATAGTTGATGTCAAAGGTATCCCCGGACTAATTGATATTTATAATTCAAAATGGTATCCACAAGGACGCGACCATATTGGCGCACCATTAGCAAAGTGCAGACAAAATGCTAAGGTGATCAAGGCTTTAATTCGTGATACTTATCCTATCAAAACAAACCTCAAAGATATTCATGTCCATGCTGCAATTTTAATGACAGCCCCTAACTCTCATGTCGAGGCTCATGGGAGTTCAGATGAGGATGATATCACTTACCTTAATCAAAAATGCTTAACTTATTTCAAAGGCAAAGGTCATATTCCTAGCCATCGTTTGCAGGATATTCGCTCATTTCATGCTGACATTGAACAAGCAATTGTTGGTAAAGCCCGTCCCAAATCTGCGCCTCCTATTTACCGTGAATGGCAAATAGAAGAGGAACTGGGAGGAAATCCAGATAAATATACAGAATATCGCGCCAAGCATATTTTTCTCGGTAAACGCGGCGGAATAGCCCGACTGCGTGTTTATGAAGTTGACCCCTACCAAGAGCATAGCATCCGCGATCGCCAGCGCAATCTGATTAGTAATGCTTATCGTTCAATGGTGCGGATGCCTGGTCATCCAAACATCTTAAAAATAACAGAATTTTTCTCCACCGAAGCGGAAGATAAATTCATTTTAGTTATAGAAGATATAGCAGCAGAACCTCTCAGCCAACACATTAGAAAACCTAATTTAGCACTTACTTTTGACCAAAAGATTGGCATTATCCAAGATATTCTCTCAGCCCTTAACCACGCCCACAAATACGAAGTTATTCACCGCAACCTTACACCAGATGCTATTTTAGTCACACCTGATGGTAATGCGCGGCTGACTGGTTTCGACTATGCCAGGGTGACAAAAAACCGCAGCAGTACGATTGCAGAATATATTGTAGATAAGCTTGACTATAACTACCAAGCACCTGAATGTTACCGCGACCCCAGCCAAGCCAGTATCGCCTCAGATTTATTCTCGGCTGGGTTGGTGTTTTACGAATTATTAACAGGACAAACGGCTTTTGAGAATACTGCCTTTTTGGAATGCGATGCTATTTTTCCAAAAAAACCATCCTCCTATAAACCAGACCTCCCAACAGGTATGGATGAATGGTTGCAAAAACTTTGCGCTTTTGACCCTGAAGAACGCCTTATAAGTGCAGCAGTTACACTGGTGGAATTCAACAATATCATCACACCAAAATCACCAGTTGTACCTCAGCCCAACACGGGAGAAACCCCTAAATCTTTAGCTGAAATAGACTTGCAGAATTTACCCGCAGATTATATTCTTGACGAGCTATTTATTATTCAAAAGCGTCTCGGTCAAGGTGGATTTGGTGTAGCCTACAAAGTATTTGATTCGATGGGTGATAGGGATTTAGTAATGAAACTTATCACCCGTGACAAGCAATCAATTTACCAACGTTTAGTACGAGAATACAAAACACTGCTAAATATTCCCGAACATCCTTATATTGTCAAAGTTATTATTGCTGGTAAATTGCCAGATGATACACCATACATCCTATTTGATTACATTGATGGTGAAGATGTAGAAAACCTTCTAGGAAAAGAAGCCCTTTCCTTGGAAGATGCAGTAAAAATTGCACGACAAACTGCCGCAGGTTTGGCACATCTGCACGAAAATGGTGTGTATCATCAAGATATTAAGCCTTCTAACTTGTTACTCACAGATAAGGGAGTCCGCATCATTGATTTTAACGTTGCTGTCTCAGAACGAGATGAAAGCATGACAGGCGGCGGAACTAGGGCATATATCCCACCGGATTTTGACTTGACTTTAGATTTAGACGAAATTGATCAGGCGCAAAAAATTGACCGCGATATTTATGCACTGGGAATTACTCTCTATGAGTGCATTACAGGTAAATATCCTTTCGACGACCAAGACCCCAGACTAAGGCGAGACAAGCAACCCCGCGATCCACGAAGTTTTACTGCTTGTAAGGATTTGAGTGAAGAACTAGTGCAATTCTCGATGAAAGCGATCGCACCGCGCAGGGTTGATAGATTTTCTGTTGCTAAGGAATTTGCTGAAGCGTTAGATGCAATTAAACACCCTAGAAAGGTGTCTCAACCTACCCAGCTAACAACTGAATCCCTCCCAGCGACCTTAACAGATACCTCTAAACCTAATTTTAATCCCTTTGTTAGCCATCTGCTTACCTTGTACAGCCAGAGTCAACAAACCAATGCTGGAACAAGGGGATTGGATAAAATAGGGGAACTAACTTATGTCCCTACACTTTTAGACCAAGCATTACAACCTGCAATTTTAGCGGGTCAATTTAACTTAGTGATTATTTCTGGTAATGCCGGTGATGGTAAAACAGCCTTTATTCAACAGTTAGAAAAGCAAGCTGAGAAAGAAAACACTAAATTGCAACGGGGACTAAACGGTTCGGAATTCCAAATAGAAGGACGAATTTTCTTTACCAATTACGACGGTAGCCAAGATGAAGGGGATAAAGTTAATAACGAGGTACTGTTAGAATTTTTAGCTCCCTTCCAAGGGTCAAATACACAAGTTTGGCAAACCAACGAAACGCGGTTAATTGCAATTAATGAAGGTCGCTTAGTTGACTTTTTATCTGAACATGAAAGCCGCTTTCCCAAACTCACTAAAATCGTCAAAAATGGTATAAAAGGTGCAGATCCCCAAGAGGGTGTTGCCGTCATTAACCTTAATCTTCGCTCAGTAGTCGCTAACTTGGGTGAAGAAAATAACTCAATTTTTGATAGATTAATCCGCCGCATGACTGAGCCGCGTTTTTGGAAAGCTTGCGGTAGTTGCGACTTGAAAGAAAGATGTTATATCTTCCACAACGCCCAAACCTTCATGGATGAGAAAGCAAGTCCCAAGGTGATTGAAAGGCTCAAAACCTTATATACCATCACCCACCTGCGGGGACGCTTACACATAACCTTGCGCGATTTACGTTCAGCTTTAGCCTTCATGCTGGCGGGAACAAGGGATTGCGACGAGGTTCACGAACTTTATCACCAAAGCACTCCCTAAGCACGACAAAACATCCTTGATGGCTTTTATTTTAATTCTTGGATGGGAGGTATAGAGGGTTCCGGTGATCGCCTCATTTCCCTGCTGCGAGAAATTGATCTTGGAGAAACCAGCAATCCCAGTCTTGACCGCAGTTTTGCCTTTTTGAAACCCAGTGCTAAAGAAATGGGACGGTTTAACTTCTCAGACCGCAGCCGCAATGATGATCATTTATTACAAAGGGCGTTCGATGAACTACCTCGTGACTATCGAAGTAAAATCGAAGAAAATGGTCAAAAAGTATACAAACAATATATTGCTATGCTACGACGGCGGCAATACTTTGAACGCCGTGATTCAGGATGGCAACGAATGCTACCCTACCGTCATTTTGAATATTTTTTAAAGTTAGTAACAAAACAGGAAGACTTAACTAAGGAAGTGCAACTACTTCTACGCGCTATCAACAGGGGTGAAGGTTTGAGAAACCCATCTCGCCTTGGGAATAAACTAGCCCTAAGAGTCCGCCAAGTCAATAACGGTACTATTCGCAGTTACCGTGTATTTGATAGTCAAACTTTTAGCCTTCAACCGCATGAAGCTAGAGGAATTACTGCTTTTATAGAATTTTTACCACAAACCTTATTCCTTCAGTATGATTCTTTGATGAGCCATAATGCAAAGTTAAGTATAAACTTGGATGTATATGAAATGCTGAAAAGACTTGATGAGGGCTATCGTCCCAGCGTTGAAGAACAACAGGGGTTTTACCGGAGTTTGGCAGTATTCAAAAATCTCTTAGCTTCAGCCCCGTATCAAGAAGTTTTGCTCACAGAGACTGGACAAGATTTTTATAATATCAGCCGCGATGAAGCTGGTAACTTATCGCTCAAACAAGTCCAGGAGGAAATTTAATGGGACTCGATAATAAAAAAGACAAAGATTTTGCACTAGACAAAATCAGTTACGTTAACTTCAAACATATTGAAATTGACCGTACTTTACTTAATTTATTTCCTCGACTAAAATTTGATGGCTATCCAAGTAGAGTTAGAAATTCGAGCCTTCTATTCACAGTTGAGAAATTTTTAGAAGAATTTATAGATGATAAAAATCAATCCAAATTTATTGGTTTTGCAGAGCATAAAGATATTGTCTCTAAATGGTTAGAAACTGATTTATTGGATTTAGCTAATCGAGGAAAATCAAATCAAGCTGTTGTATCACCTCGTCCTTTACACGGTAACGCATACAAATATAGAAATACCAAATATGCTAAAGATGAAGGATCTTCTGAACAAATTTATTGGATGATTTATTATGCTCGTAAGGGTTTGGGTCAAGCTGCAAGGGATGCGTTGAAGGATTTTATTTTTGCGGGGCTTGACCAACAAACTGACCTTATTTTGCTTTCAGACCAAAGAATTGATGTAGAAACTCAGGCAATTCTACATTTTGATAAGCAAGTGAAAAAAGATGCTGAAGACCGTTCCAAAGAACCGGAAAGATATTCTCCCCTTTGTATTGGTCAAGCAGACTTACTAGCAGATGATATTCTGCGTTTGCTGACCTATGAAAATTATATGCCTCGGTCAGTTCTGGTGGATTACCTGAAAACCCTGTTGTCTTTCCACTTAGCCCTTTACCACCTGCGTCTGATGAAACTTTTACCAGCGTTAGTAAAGCGGCGTGGAAGTGACCCGACGTGCGATCGCTGTCCGGTAAACCCCAGAATATCTTCACCGCATGGTGATTGTCCGCACCGTATCGGGCTAGTAGTTGATATGGGCGACCCCACCAACCCCCACATGACTGAGTTGGCTCGTCATAGTGCAGATAGTCATTACCGCCGCATACCAGGTTATATTGAAGCTCATTTCATTACTAAGAAATTGGATGAAATGGCTGAATATTTAAGAACAAGAAATAAATTATCACCTGCTGGAAATCATTTCTCTGTTGGAGAAGTTTTACAACTTTTACATTCTTCTAAAAATAAAGAGCGAGAGGATTATTTTAAATCAAGAGTCACACCCCTGATAGAAAGGTATCAGCAAGGAGCAGAATCGTCTATTCCTCCAGAAGTACAGCGCATTATTAATATGAATTTAGGAGAATTTGATACTTACATAGAAATAATATTAGCTCTTCGAGGTAGTTACCATCGGGAGGCGATTATCAAATGCTTAGACGCTTTTTTATTAAAAAATAGTGATTTAGGTTTGCTACGCCAATCTCGTGCCAAGGGTAGCCCTCGCTGGTTTGCTCTGGGAAGTCGATTACTTGAAGTATTATTACAAATTGCTGTTTTAGAACCTCAAGGAACAAGCTTTGTGACCCGTGAAATTAGAGTTGATGAACTGTTAACATTGCTACGCGATCGCTATGGCCTCTACATTGACCGCTTACCCCCTGGTGATGGCTTCGGACAACCCAGCATTGTAGATCAACAGGCACTGCGAAAAAATGTTACAGCTTTTAAGACTCGTCTGCGCGAAATTGGATTTTTCCAAGACCTCTCGGATGCCTATGTTACCCAAACCGTGACTCCTCGTTATACCATAACTACTGATAACTCAGGGAGGTAACAGATGAGCCAAGGTTTTCAGGAACTTCAGGATGATGAATTAACTCAAGCCTTAGAATTATTATTATTGCCGCGCCTGAGAGATATTCTTGCTTCACGCAGCAAAGGTCATTGTATGCGAGTCGCAGATTTAGACTCACATCTAATGATTGTACTGACACGCAGCTTGCGCCGAGAAATCCCAGAAGCACAGAGTTTTATTTTGAATGGTAATGGTCAAAATACTGACGATACAGATTTATATATTTCATCTACCAAGTTAATCGAACTACGCAACCCTTTACCTGATGGTTCATTGAGACCACCATTACTGGTATTTTTACCCTCCAATTTGCAAACAAATGCAGAAGATTCCTTCAACGTTGCATCATTTGAAGAAATTTCTTTGGCTGATGTTTATCAACAACTGGTTCAAAAACTCATTCAGCAAGTTCCGACACCCCTACAAGGTTATGTTAAAGAAATTTTGAGGTATTTAACCCAAGAAAAATGGCGTTGGACTAATGCAGTAACACAAGCGCGTTTTTTGCAAACAGCAGTAATTAATGGAATAGATGGAGATACCCTTGGTGCTGCATTATATGAATTGGGCTTGGTTCCAGATTTTCATTTGTTTGATGAACCTGCAACTACCACTTTTAAAATCCGCAAGAATTTAGAATCGATGCAAAAACTTACCTTAAATTTTGATAAATCAATTCGGGGTAGAGTTTTAGATTTAGAGTTAACAGACAAAATATTTCAAAATAGATTAACTGAATTTTTAGTAGAAGTAGGTTTAGAAGACCCTCGTATCTGGACTAAGCAAGTTGTAATAAATCCAAAAAATTGGGATATTTCTTTTGATAAATGGAAATTTCAGGAAGAAGTTAGTCCTGACAAAGTATCGATAGAAGTTCTAGATATTGGGCTAACATTTATTCAAGATAACGCAACTAATCAAAATTTACAAAGCCTAATTGGTCAACAAGTATTAGTTCCCAAAGAGCAGAAAAAATTTAAAGTTGAATTTAAGGTAGATCCTCACCCTCAACAAATAGAAGGGTTAAATCACTTTACTGTCCAAATTATGACGCAAGATGGTTGTACTGTTGGAAGTGCTAAAAAAGTTAAAGCATGGACAACAAAAAAAACAACTAAAAGTGTTACTTTAGATAAACTCGATCAATTTGAATTTGAAGAAGGCTGGCATTCTGTTAGGGTTTTACCTTGGACAGAAAATGATGATCCAATACGTTTAACTGAACCAGATATAAATTCAAGGTTGGGCAAGATAAAACCTTATGAAAGTGAATTATTTTATGTACTTCCAAATACTGAAATTGATGCAGAACCACCAACAATCAAGTTTTTTGAAGAAACAAGTTTAGAACACGCTAAACTGAAGCTTCAGTTTGCAGCTATTTCGGAGCGTCGTGATCCCAAAGCAGTTACTCTTAAAGATGTAGTTTGGGCTGAGAAAAGTAGCAAAACTCGCAGAACATTCCAAGAAGCCTTAGAAGTTAAATTTGGTCGGGATGGCAAATTTCGTATTCCTATAGCACCATGCTTAAAAGATTTGGAACTGGCAATATTAACATCTCCACAAAGTCCTGTAAGTTGGAAATTACAGGTCAGCATGGGTCAAGTTGGTTCTCCCTTACCAGATATTATTGATTTTCCAAAATCAGGACTAGCATCAAGTTTTTTATCAACCCGTGCTGATTATTTCGCCGCCGTTCTTTCAGAGGACAAGAATTTCATTTCTCAGGCAGTTAATTTTAGTGATTTAAAAAACTATTGTTATGAGTATGCTGCTGCATACAGAGAAATATTAGTTGACTTGTGCCGTAAAGTAGAAAAAAGCAATGGTTCAGATGGGCAGTCTCTAAGTGATTTGAAAAAACTACTTTTGGTAGATACCGTGCGCTTAGAAGTTATAGACTTCCGGGGACAAACACGAGAAGCTATATTACTGGGTCCAACCCATCCGTTACGTGCCTTATGGCTAACTACATGGAGTCAAGTTGCACAGTCCTGGATTACTGCTGCCTACAATGGGCAAGAAGAATATGTGAGTTCTACGCGAGATAGCATTTTGCGGGGGTTTGTACCTTTAAATGTACCCCCTACTTTGCCCCTAACTGATGGCAGAGTTTTCATTACCGTTGATAATATTAATTTCTTTTGGTCGCTGTATGCCCAATCAACCGAAGAAAACACACGCGGCTTGTTAGGTGAAGTCTGTACTGCTTTTGGACTACCAGAACCTACTATTGGTGCTGCGGTGAATGCTGAAGTTTTAGCTTCTCGGATTGAAAGGTATTTGGCACAAAACCCTTATATCCGCACACTCACTATTAATGCCTTTAACTCAGGTCGTGCCACCATCCTTGCAGATGCCATTATTTTATTGCAAAAGCGTGAAGCATTTCGCAATTTACGGTATGAAATTCGCTTATTTGTCCCTGACCCAGAAGTACCAGGAGTTGGTGAAGCCATAGAACAACTCCTTACACCAACTGCCAACATAACTTCAGAAGTAGTTGATGCTTTTTCTACATCTAGCGGAAATTATTTATTTCCAAAGTTAAGTTTGGCAGTTCATTCCGTTAATGATTTTCGTAACCTAGAATCAGAAAATAAATACCAAGCCCACATCAGCATACTGGTAGATTTATTTCCTGCAAAAGAAATTGGTTCAGCGCCACCCTTTCAACCAAAAGAAATTGCATCATTACATGGTTTAATTCAAGACTTTGTTATCGAATTCCAAGATGATGAAAGCGGTACTTTTTGGCGGCGACAACCGTGTCATGGAAAGGCACTTACTCTTCCTGGTGCGGAAAGCTTGATTGATTTACTGGCTGAGTTACCGAAAATAATATCCGGCGCAACTGCTACTGTTGCTACAGGGATACCAGCTTTTGAAAATCGTCCGGTGGTAACGTTGGGTCTAAATGCAGAACAACGGGAATTATTGCACCATATTCATAATGTCTGTGATTGGGTCTTCACCATTGATCGTAATATCGGCATTGAATTTTTTGATCATGGTGGTCAGAGCGATCGCCCGCCTTACTTGGTTGACTATGTTCCTGATTCTACTGCTAGTGTTGGACATCGATTGGTCATTACCTCGCGCTCTTTATCAGAACTGGAATCAGTATTGTCCCAGGTACTAGAGCGACACGGATTAAAAGCAAAAGAAAGAAATACGCAGCTTATCCTTGAGCAGATGCGATCGCTTTCTGGACGATTAGCATTAAAACTAATTTCATCTGCTAACCAGCAAACAGAGGCACTTGGGTTAGCTTTAGCTCGTCTATTTTTGCAGTATCAAGGAGCATTATCAAACCAAATTATACTACCGCTTGATGCCCATATAGAACTATTTCAAAAAGCAAAGCAGCAAGCAGAAGCTTTGGGTAACTCAGTTACCCTTCAAAGGACAGATTTAGCACTTTTCGATCTAAATATCACAACTCGAACTATAGTTTGTAATTTGGTTGAGGTAAAATGCTATGCACAAGTAGGAAGTGTTAGTGATTTCAATCGATTGAAAGATGAAATTTCAGAACAAATTAATCAATCTAAAAATGTTTTATGTCTACACTTTGAACTACAAGAAAGACCAGATTTTCTACTAAAAATTCGTGAGTTTGCAACTATATTGGAATTTTACTTAGATCGATCTTTACGATATGGAGTAATCGATAAAGATGCTGCCAATGAAGCTAGAAGTCTACTAACAACTTTAGAAGATGGTTATACGTTACAATTTACTCAAAGTGCGCTAATTTTTGATTTTCAAAAACCGGGAACTGAACCACCAGAGTATGACCGAGGAATTGAATTTCATCGCATCGGTATTGATTTAATTGAAGAATTGGTTGCTTTAGCAGAACCAGCCCTCACACAAATCACTCAACACTCTGAGCAAGAAGAAATTCAACAAGAGTTAAAACAAAGGGACGTTACAGACTCAATACCCCGTCTGGTTTCAGCCGCTTTTCTTGTCCCATCAAGGGAACGCTCTACAACTTGTGATGATTTTACAAAGGATAAAGAACAAAATATTTCCCCAAAACAAGAACAGCCTGAAATATCCACTTTATTAGTTAAATCAACAGAAAATTCTCTTGAAGTATCCTCAAATTTGGATAGAGAAATCGAAGCTTACAAAGTAGAACCTGAAACACAAAAAGAACATCAAGATATCTTTAAACCTGTTGAGGTTATTAAATCATCAGAAAATATTGTCTTATCTTTACCACCAGAGATAGAGACTGATGATACACCTCAAACTGAACTGAATTATGACATAATGCTTGGTGTTCAATCTCCAACACCCCAGTATGGAATTTTAGGAGAAACGTCTGGGCGTAAGGTTGCCTTAGACTTGAATCAAACTCATACCATCAGCCTTTTTGGAGTTCAGGGAGCAGGAAAAAGTTACACATTAGGGAGCATTGTTGAAATGGCTTGTATGCCCATTTCAAATATCAATATTTTACCAAGTCCTTTAGCAACTGTAATTTTCCATTACAGTCAAACCCAAGATTACAAACCAGAGTTTACCTCAATGGTTTCTCCCAACTCCGAGTCTGCTCAGGTAGCTCTGTTAAGGGAAAGATTTGGGGCAGAACCAGCCGCGCTTAACGATGTCGTAATTCTTGTTCCCTCTGCAAAACTTGAAGAAAGAAAAGCTGAGTACCCAAATATAGAAGTTCTTCCTCTTACCTTTGCTGCATCAGAACTAAAAGCTACACACTGGAAATTTTTGATGGGTGCTGTTGGTAGCCAAAGTATGTATTTGCGTCAAATCAACCAAATTATGAGAAGACTACGCGACCAAATAACTTTTCAAGAAATTCTCCAAGGCGTAGAAAACTCTTCTCTATCAGATCATTTAAAAGATTTAGCAAGAACTAGATTAGAATTTGCAGCGTCCCAGATTATAAACCAGAAGACACAATGCCATTAACATCATCATTGTCTCTACTCTTTCGGGATTTTTCACAAACAAACTATCCGCGAAAAACAATGGGTCTTTGATAAATCTAAATCCTCGCTCTGTTGATTGCTGTTCTTTATATATTTTCAATATTTCTGTAGGTGTTAATTTGGTTGTGTCTAAAATATTCGAAGAATAAAATAAATCGACCACAAGAATTTTCATGTTTTTTGATTAACTCCTGATTTTCTATTAATTTACATCTCACTTGATAAACTACTGTTTGTCCTTTATTTAATTTTTCGGTAATTTCTATGTCAGATGTTTGATGATATTTTAATTTTGCTATTATGTCTTTAATTTTTAATTCTGCTAAAGATTTTGAACAAAAATCTTCTTTTTCTAACTTGACTAGCTGTTTATTAGTTTTTAGAAACTCTTCTAAGATTTTTTTGCTTAATTTCTTTAAATCTGCTTTTTTCCTTTCTGTGCTTTCAACTAATAACCATCTTTGCTCTATTCCCCCGTAAAATACTTTCTCTTCCTGATAGCTATATCCTTTGATATCACTTGGTTTCAGTTCTTTACTTATAAATGCTTTCACTAAGTTTTTGGCTTTTTTAATGGATAATGGTACTCGACTTATCCATTTCATGTTCGACATTAATTTTAAATTATTTTCACTATATAATGCACTATCAGCGACCATTATACTTTCAAAATCTATTTGTTTAGAATATTCCACTAAGATGTGAGCAAATACGGCTTTATCTGATTCGTTTCCTGATGCTCCTCTGAAAAATAAAGGTATATCTCCATCACTACTTACTATTAAATCTAATATACATTGTTTTAAGTCTGGGCGATGGTCACGGGAATAGCCCTGTGTGATATTAATCGGATTTTCTTTGTTTATTCCTTGTTCTTTATCTTCATTATTTACGCAGTTCTTATACTCTCCATGTAAATGTAATGAGCTTGAATCTAAATGGGAATATTTAGTTTCTATTCCAAATTTCTTGACTACTTCTAAGGCAATTATTAGGAATATTTTTGTTAATCCATATTTATAGAGCTTGTCCATTACTCTACCTATTTTATCATCGTTTAAATCTGATGCTTTTATTCCTTCCTTTATTAAATGTTCTATGGGTTTATCTTGAAAAAAATCAGGGAATAAATATAATGGTCTTGATACAAAACCCAGTCCATTGAGAATGATTGCTTTGACTACTTCGCCTGTATTTACTTTCTCTCTGATATCTACTAAGAATATCTCATTAATTTTTTCTACTATTCCTATCTCATCTATTATTCCTAAGTGATCTAAGTTTTTACTCTCAAATTCTTCTTTTTGGTAATTCATATTTTTGGGTATTTTGATTTCCTTCAGACTCATTTTCTCATTTTTTCTTCTGAATTTATTGTCAATACCTTATTACTCCCGGTTCGCTCATTTTTTTTGGAGTTCGAGAAATTGCCAAAAAAACAAGAAATCCAGGTGTCGTAATGGTTTTAGCGATTTCCCGAAATTTAGCTTGAACTACCACATCCGGCGCTAAAACTCTATTTTTATGCGAACTGCTTGCAGCAGCGCTTCGCTATCGCATAAAGTCTGTAGGGTAGTACATTTTTATCAAAGCCGAAAACCCTGATTAAATCGTTCAGCTTTTTTGTAACTCGATTTTAAATGGGCGAACCGGGAGTTATTAATTTCAATTTGTTGGCAATTTTTATATTACTGCCTATATTTATTGCCAACTTAGTTATGTGTTTATATTTAAGCTGTTTCTGTTACTTATTACACTTGTATCTGTACTACAAAATGAAGTGCGGAATGTGGGCTACTAATGTTCTTCCTCCTTTGATTAATCCTCCTGATGGTATTGGTGGTAATCTTAGTTTCCCACCTGGTTTTCTTCCTGGTTTCCCTCTTAGCAATAATACTTTTGGCTGGAAAGTGGTATAATTTGATTCAATAAATTCCCATAACAAAAGCCTCTCAAACTTAATTCAGAGGCTTTCAAGTATTTTTATACTGTTGTGGTGGTACGGTTTCATTACCTTCTCATGGATATTACTGGCGGATGATGGACGAACATCCATCAATGCGGATTTACGAGTTAGAAGATAAACAGGATTAGTAAAGCGAACTACTTGCAGCAGGGCTTACGCGATCACCTTCTTTTCAGCCCTTCCCAAAATAGGAATTAGCCACTCACTAATCACAAGCATCAATTACCTGTTCTTTATTGTGTAAAGAACAATGCCTAATTCAAAACAAGGATGGTAGCCTTTATCCTCTGGTTTATACATAAATAACTTACCAGCAGGACCAACATTGAATTTACTTAATTGCCTACTTAATCTGTGTATCGCCACCTTAAGAGGGGAGTTTTTGCTTGTTCCTCCCTCAAATTGAACTCCATTCTCATAAGTATAATCCCTAACAGATGAAGGATCATGCTCAGGAATATCATCTACTTGCGGTTTTGACTTACGTGGTGAACATTTATAATCTTGCTCACAAATAATTACCGGAGTTTGTAATTCAGTTTTTTTTGCCAAACAAGCTAATATTTGGAAAGCACTTGATTCGGCTTTTATTCCTGATAAAGGATCAAGTTTTTTAGAACCAGGCATTTCTAATAACACAGATTTTTCCTTCGCCCTCTCCCAAAAATTATCTAATATTTTCAGTTTAGCTTTCTCTGATTTACCTTTTTCCAGCAAAGGAGCTATGGACAAATATTGCTTTTTAGGCATATTCATCTGTTCAGCCATAGCCTGACGTTCATCGCTTGTGAACCCTAAACCAATTAAAACTTTTGGTGTGACTACAGAAGTGTTAGCAGATACATTAGGCTGGTTAAGTAAGTTTATTAGCCAGTCGTAAGAACCATCAGGATCTTCCTTTATATCTGATTTGTGAATGACATCAATAACTCCTTTTTGCCTCCGCAATTTTGCTGTTTCCCGTCTAAATAGTTGATTATCACCATCACTCAGAAAAACAGGGGCTGCTGTAACTACAATAATTTGTATATCAGAGCGTTGGGCGCAGATTTCTCGTATCACACCCGTTCCTTGCCATCGTTGGAGTTCTCTTTGCTCCTCAGTTTCAGAAGTAGGCGTAACATAGAGAATCTCATCAATTAGTGCAAACTTGACAGTTGGGTTTGTTTTAGCTATTTTGATAGCTTCTTTGGCATCTTGAGTAGAGTGACAGATAAAACCAGCTTGTTC
The DNA here is from genome assembly GCF_009712025.1 of Dolichospermum sp. UHCC 0406. Taxonomy (NCBI): domain Bacteria; kingdom Bacillati; phylum Cyanobacteriota; class Cyanophyceae; order Nostocales; family Aphanizomenonaceae; genus Dolichospermum; species Dolichospermum sp. UHCC 0406. The sequence continues at coordinate 85,009 of NZ_VILA01000012.1, read as the reverse complement.
TAATCGCCGTTCATGTAGCGCTACCCAAAGTTCATCATCATCTAGCACTAAAATACTGAAATCAATCACATTCTCACCTTTTTAATATGAAGAAATAAATTTTTCACCAGTAGATTGTAACAGGTCTTTTAAATGGTTAAATGCTTCTTCTAATCTAGATATTGCCTGATATCTTTGTTCGTTATCCTGAATACTAAGATTATTTAGTGCTGTTTGAAAGTGCTGTTGTAATTGTTGACGCTCATTTCCAATTTTCACGACTGTATGACAAGCTACGCGAGCATCTGCTCGCCATTGTTCAATAGCGTTTTCTATATCTTTTATTCTCTGATCATCTTCATGACTTAGATTTTTAAGATATTTAATATTTTCCAGGCATGATGTTATTTGATTATTCCTTATTTTTTGCATAGCTTGTAATTCTTTCTGCAATAATTTAAGGTTTTCTGGCTCTAATGGGACTAATTCTGCTATCTTATTTAGCAAATCAGGAAGTACCCAAGAACTGCCGAAACAATCATGAGAACCATGTCCAAAACGCAGAACTCGGTACTGCTGTTTTAAGAGTGAAAACGGAGTAGCAGTCAACACTAAAACAGCACCACTGAAGTTTTCTACTCTCAGCATTGGCAGGTGTTTTAACTGGTTTTCTGCCATGATAATGACGGATTGTTTGAAAGCCTTCGATTTATGTAGATGTTCATTTTCATCAATAAATAACGTGGGAATATTATTCAATGTAGAGATAACACTGGCTGTAGCAACACTTGTTAAACTGTCCCTAAAAGCTAAAATTGTATTAAATTGAGATTTAATTTTCCTCACAACTAAATCAATAGATTGTAAACACAGTTGAGTGTTAAGGACTTGATCAGCCGCTACTACTATATTTGGATTGATTTGCTTTTCAGAGAGTGTAGATGAAGCAATATGATGGATTAAAGTTGCAACATCTTGTTTATCACTATTATTTCTCCTGGTTATCTGCCACTCACTATCTAATAAATTTATCAGGTAATCAGCTTGTTTTTGGCTATACTCTGAAATACCCAAACCGTTAAGCCACCATGATGGATGCCATACTTCTTGTTGCTGAGAATATACTGCTAGATAAGTCTGAGAAAGCAATGACAGTGCTGGCAGTAATTCTAAAGTTTTACAGCAGATAAGAGGCAAACTTAAGGATTTTCCAGTTACATAGTCAGCTATCTCTTCAATATCTTGTAGTTTAATTGCAAAATTTGGCGCTGTTGGACGTAATATTGGCAAAATACCTTCTTTAACTTCAGGATTGCCAGGAGTATTAAACTCAAAAATATGTTGAGAATTTAAATTACAACTACGCCAAAGTTGTTCATCACTAGAATGAAAAAATATAGCATCTATGAATGTAGGTAATTTGCTTTTGGGAATAATTACCCCTTCTGTATCGCTATGGTTAAATTTTCTATAATCACTGTTGGATGCAATGATGTATACTTCAGCAAAATTATTTAATAAAGCTTTTGCCCAAAGAGAATTTCTATTATCTCTGCAAATCACACAAGCAGTTAGGTAAGGTTGAATTAATTGTATGTTATTCATAATTGATGTAATGTTGGTGTTAGTTTACTTTGTAGAAGCAATTACTATTGTGTCTGCTTCCATGTATACAACTCCCGGACTCATAAATCCACTTTCACTAATTGCCATTTGGCACCATAAATTCAAAATAGTAGTCCTAGTATTTTTAGCAATTTGTGACATATTTATTGTTGGCTGTTGAAATGTTTTACTATTAATTTTCGCTAGACTGTCTGGACTATCTAACGATGGTTTTTGAGCATTCCAGTTAAGTTGTATTTTTAAAACTCTAACTGCTTCATAAAAGCATACACTACGTACTAAAGATTTTCCGGATGAGCTTTCTTGATTTGTATGGCGTGGGGTAAATAGACAAATAAATAAGTCATAGAGAGCAATAGCTGAAGTGCGTGCCGTTTCTTGCTCCTGTAAAGCGAAAATTGGACTACTAGCGTGTGAACAAGCAATCCAAGTTTCAGGGTCATTTATGAAAATATCTGCATTTCCGTAAACTTTTTGATGAGCCATTAATGCTATAATATAAGCAGAGCCAACGCAAAGATTACGCTTTGCACTATTGTTGGTTTGACCACAAAAAAAAGCACCAGTCAGACATTTTAGTGACTCATGAATATTATTAGCTGATGCCTCATTTTCCCACCAAGCGTTAGGTAGATTAATGTATAAGGCATCGGTGATTTTCCTTTTGTATTCACTAGCGTGAAAAAAATCATTATCGTCTTTTGACTCAAATAAGAATTTTCTCACTTCTCCAAAGTTATGCTTCACTAGGATTGTTGTATCATCGCTTAAAAACCATCTATCCGAGTAACGCCATAGTCGGTATAGAGGATGTTCGTCAATATCTAACCAAGACAAAAAAGCTTCAGGTAGTTGCTTATAATCCTGCTTACAAGAGTGAATTAATGGTTTTGAAAAACATTCTAAATCATAAGGGTTAGGTATATCTTCCCCAGAACTAGCACCAGCAATACTTAAATGAGCAATTTTTTTTGCTCTTAGAGGTTGATGTTCTTGCCAATAATCCACAAAATCTATCCCATGTGCGTTACTTCTCGTAGTTTGCTGACCATGATAATAATCTACTAGTAAGTATAGCTTATAATTTTGAAATTGTAGTTCTCTTATCCAAGCTTGGATAGTCTCAACAATTAATTGAATATCTTGAGTTTGAGGTGATTGAGGTAAGTCAAAAAAACCAATTGCTAGAATATCATCACGACGGCTCAGTTTATCAAAAATTACTTTTAAACCATAGCCATGTGCATTTGGAGGAGAATCATATTCAACCAATTTAAAACTGTCATCAACAACAATTACTACTTTTTGTCCTTGCTCTTGATTCCAGACATATCCTAAGCATTGGTCATTTTGATTTAAATATTGTCTTATTACTGTCATAAATATAGGACTCCTATTTTATTTTTGAACAAAACTCTGTACACTTTAATATTCTGAAATCCTCTTGCTTTCCTACGGAAGTAATTTCAGGAATCAAACCGAATTTCTATATTACTTTTTATTAATAACTGTATACCATAAATCATCTTCTACTGGTGGCACTACAATCTCTAAAATGTCTTGCATACGATTATTTAAAGACTGATAAAATGTCATATCTCTTGGTTCTTCTTGTTGTAATAGTTTGAGTTGTTTGCGATTTTTAATAATTACTTTATCTTTCTCTACTTGTATCAGTAAATATGGACCTGATTGACCAGCACATTTAGCACGGAAGGCATGATATGCTGCTTGCCAAAAACAATGATGAAAACAAATAGCAAAACCTCTCCATCGTAACCAATCTGGACTATCCCCATCTGACCATTCAATAGCTGCTTCTAAAGAACTTTCAAATACCTCATTACTAAATATGGAGACTGGTTTTAAACTTGCTGAAATTTCCAAGGCTTTATCGACTGTTTTTGTATCAACTTTTTGAGTTTCAATATCACTTGTTTCTTCTAAGGTGCGAGTGTATGTTGCACGTCGTAAAGCATGACGTAGACTAATATTAATCAACTCATAAAAAACCTGTTTATTGGTTAAAGTCTCCCATTCAGGAAAATCAGGTTCTGGTTCTTCAGAAATATTTTTTGACGCTTTAAGGTCAAAGTTACCCCAAATCTCTATTAAGGATTTCAATTGCCAAAGAGATGATTTTGTTCTCGGTTTCAGGGATTCTTTTGCCGGATCATCCCAAACTTCAGCTACTAAACCAGCCGCTTGATGTGCTATTTGTCTAGATTGTTCTTCTCTACCCCGCATTTGAATTTTCTCAGCTTCTTTTTTCCTTAAAAGTAGTTCTTCATATAAACCGGGAATATTAATACCTACTATCTTTTTCTGCCCATCCAATTCTTCTTTAATTAAATTTCTATGTTTTTCTGTTAACCATGTGGGTCCATAAATATCGACACCATGTTCAGAATAAACTAACATAGTATTAGTCGAAGATTTATTGGTATTTTCTCCGGTTTTAGCAACATTAAAGTTCACAAAATAATCTTTTACTGTTTCTAGAAATAAATCGGGTAAGCTTAGGTTATTTTTCAATTTCTCCTCTATTTTTGATAAAGCATCAAATTTCAGAGAAAACTTCAGTGTTTCTGAGACTGTTTGAATAACATTATAAAGTTTAAAATACTTTTGTCTTTGAAAAATTTCTGGTGTTTCTGGCTCTCTTGTATCCCATTGAGCAAATAAATATGCCATGCCAGCAAACCAGTAGTTATCAATGATTAATGGAAAATGAATCAGATAATTCTTTAAAAAATTTGGATGTTCATTAGTATAGGGAGTTTTATGGATTAAAGACTTCTCTACACAAGCGAACCAGGCTTGAGAAGGGTCATTATATAATTGCCTCGTCCAAACCTTGTCATTTCTAAGTCGGCTTTTCTCGATCTCTGTTAAATGCGATAGTCCTAGATTCTGAGCCATTGTTAATAATATATCTTTGGTGTTGGGTTGGTTTTGACAAATAAACAACCCATCAATCATTTTCTGGAATTTGTTTAAATCTTTTTCTTGACTACCCAAAGGAAGTAGATTACCTAGTTTCCAGGCTTCATAAATAACAGCAGTAGCACCAAAATTAGTAGGAATAAATTCTATTTCGTATCGCGTAATTAATTTTTTAATTATCTGTTTTATTTCATCTAATTCATCTTTGTCTAGAATTTCACCTGGCTCTAATTTTTTTATTCTATCGTAATAAATTTTGTCTAAACGCTGCATGACTTCCGCCATATCTGATATACCAAACTCATCAGTTTCTTGGGTTTCCCACTTAACTGATTGCCAGTCTAAATTCCGAAAGTTAGCATTATCATATAATCTCTTGACATCATTTAATAATGATTCTGTTTGGAAAGTGTTGAATAATTGGTCAGAAACATGAGGATCAAATCTTCTTCTAATAACTGTTTCTTCTTGATTCTGATATTTATAATTAAATAAAATCTCAAAAATCAAAAAGTTAGGGTGATAATTATTAATAGAGTCGTTAAACTGGACATACCTTGCAGATTCAGCATCAGTCATAGAGAAAACTGCTAAAGCTTCTTGAATCCTTTCAACATAACTGGAAAAATATGGGTTAGAAGTCATAAAGAATTTAGCCACTTACTTTTTATTACACTCCTCTTTGGAGATTATACCAGTTCAATATGTTATCCTATCCACAGTAAATATAAAAATTTACATATAGACAATACTTTAGCCAATTTTCAAAATATAGGTCTGAAACCCAATAAAATCGTGAAGATATCAATAGGGTTTCAGGGGTTTGGCTAAGGTATTGATAGAGATATAATTATAGTTACAGCATAGATGTATTTCCCGCTTCGTAAACGCTAATAATTTTCTTACGCAGATATGCCGAGTAGAGTTTTGTCTTATTTTTTACTTTTATCTTCTCAATTATTGTACCAAACCGTTACACAAAGTGCTGTATTTTTCGTTGTTCAGCATATTTTTATATTGATATTCGTCCCAAGTACAGTTAGGATCTTTCACGTTGTAATCATCGTATACCGCCTTAGCTAAAAGAGAATCTCCACCTAAACAATGAGAAAAACAAGCTTTATGACGGCAACTTGACTGGTCGTAACTCATAATTGCATGATAAAAAGGTGAGTTTATTGCTAATGCTTTGTGGTAAATATTTTGGATATCTTCCATCTGAATATTGCTGACAGCTAGGTGAGTATAATCTTTTTGGGTTAAAGGTTCACATCCTCCGACTACATAACCATCTGATGAAATCCGCAAAGTGTGTCGCCAGTATTCAGGAATTAATTCTGGGCGAAGTGTGATGGTTATAGAGTCATTAATGTGAATATTTTGATATAAGTGTCCATATTCATCTTGACGAATCTTTTCTGGAATTAGCCAACCACTTTCTATTAAAGCTGGAATAAAGGCAGCACAATAAGCACAAATTTCTACTAAAATCGTGACTGATTTAGAAATTTTAATTGGCTGAAGAGATTGAGATAAGCTGTCTAAAAAGACTACTATATCCTTGGATTGTAGCTGGTAGTTTTGCATTTTTACAGCCATCAAAGGACCAATATCAAACCATTGTATTTCTTCTTCAATAATAAGTTTATGAATTAGTTTAATAACTGAATCATCATTGAAGCGGTGGAGTGTAGTAGCTACAATTACTCTTTTGGCTAACTGGTGATTTACAGCAATTCTTAAGTTTTTTAAGACTAAATCAAATTTACCTTTTCCTCTAATTGCATCATGTTCATCACGTAAGCCGTCTAATGAAATATCTAAATAATCGAGTTGAATTTGCTCTAAATTATCAGCATATTTATCAATAGCTAAACCATTAGTAACTCCACCCATCTTGATTTGGGGATATTTTGTGCGAAGTTTAGCTATATGTTCAAACAAGGGGATTGAACGGTTGGGAGTAAGAGCATCTCTATCTGTGACTGCAATTAATCTTGTACCCATTTGCTCGATCATTTTTGTGACTGTGTTTAGTAAGATTGGCATGGGTGTTAATTGGCTGATCATAGCGCCACTTTCATAACCCAAAAAGCAATGTTGGCATTCTAATCCACAAGTATTGCCTATACCTAGTTCTAACTGTATAAGACCTGATGTTTCAACTAAATTTTGATAAAGTTGATAACTAGTAATTTGTTTTTGACCTACTGATAACCATTGTCTGACTATATTGATATCATAACCAATAGCATCATTGTGCTTTGCATATACTCCTCCTTTACTAGCTGCTAGAGACATATAAAACTAACCTCCTCATTCACCTCCTCAAACTTGGTTAATCCTCTAAAAGAAATTTAGTTTTGAAAATTGCTAGATTCTTCTTTAAGTTTTGTAAAATTGGTAAAGAGTGATCTCCTTTGTCTAGCGAGATGATTGTATACTTGTCCACTTCTTATAAAACCTCCGATTTAGAGACGAAAATTATGTAACAATTAACCAAGTTACAACAAAACTTATTTTTAGCATTAAATTCTCTATCTATTACCCCATTAGGGATGCAAGCGATACCCCAGATAAAAGCTTGTAACCAGGTTACAAGAACTGACTTGCTAATTCTGCCTCTGTAGAGTCTATACAAGCAACTTTCTGAAAATTTTCATCGATTAACCTCAAGAATCGATACTTGTAACTGCTGATGTTGTCTATTGTGGTAGGTGATGCAGTTTGACACACTACCACAATTTAGATTATCTTCTAGGACAAGAATCGGACGTTAAGCAATTAAGGATTTTGCCATCCTTCATATGCAGCAAGCACTATGTCAATTGCAGGGTGACTGCACAATTGCTTAAATGCTTCAGTTCCACCAGATTTAATGGCAGAAACAATCTTAGCCTTAAGTTCTGGTCTCTTTTCAATTTCCCGCTTCAAAGCCTCAGCAAATCGCTGTTTTTGCCAATCAGTTTCGATAGAATAGATTGGTGATACAACATCAACTATCGCATTCATTTCCTGGGCAGATTCTACTACATCCGGGTTGGTGAAATAATTATTTTGTACTCCGATTTGCTCTCCTTCAACTTTATCTTCGTTGAAGAAGACACCATTGCTATTGGATACATAAATGTGCTTAATAGTCATTTTATTTTCCTTATCTGAATGAATGTTGATGGTGAATAAGACCATACTAAAATCAACCCGAAGGTTTTTTACTAGTTGAAAAAATTGTGCTAATGGAGTTTTTCCCCTATTAATCTTGTTTACCTTATGAGTCTGTTGATTGAGATTTATGATAAGATTAATTACTCGCTCATAAGTTTCCTCCTGGTTGTGGTCTATTTCCTGTTTATTAATGACTTCAATTACACCAGGCAGAACTTTTAAAGATACAAATTCTCTCCAAAATCCTGGTTCATTCAGCTTACCTTTGTTGTAAGGTGAGGCGGTGATGAAGATAAACCTAGTAGCTATACCACGATTAATAAGTTCACGGATAACGCCTCTTCCTTGCAAGCGTTGTAATTCTCCTTCTTGCCCAAGAGTAAATAAAATTTCATCAATCAGGGCTATCTTGATGTTGTATTTTGTGGCAAAGTCTATAGCTTCAATTGAATTTTTGGTAGCATAGCAACTGATTCCTGCATTTTCTAACTGGCTTTTATGTAACGCCAGCCATTCTTCACTGTCGTCTAAAATTAGCACTTGAGGATTCATCGAGATAACCACAAAAAAGTTTTTCCAGTTTTCGTAACTGTTATGCCAAATATGGGTTTATTTACCCCACAACCCATATAAATAAAGGATTTTATTGTTTTTGATACCAAATTTGTCAAAATAACCAATGAATTAACGTAAAATCCTTATACAACAAAGATTTTGGGATTTAAGAAAATAATTTAGCATAACAAGTACCGAAGAGCCAAAAGTTTTTCCAGTTTTCGTAACTGTGACTGTTGACGATCTGAATCAGGTTAATTCTACTTATCGTCTTCGTCACAATTATTTAGGTTACAAATAACACGAAAAAACTGTTATCTAAGGGAAATTCTTGTACAGCCTGGCTCTTAAGATACTAAATACAGTAATCTCATGAAACCAAGTTACAGGTATAATTTCAAATTTTATTTGTAGAATATTGATACACGCTGCATTTAGTAAGATTTTCATTTGATACCAAAGCTAGAGTTTGCATTTTTGACTAAGTAACTAGGCGATGTTCCGAAGGAGCCGTCCAAAAGATGTTCGCTTTTAGGCTAACAGTCGAGAGTGTTGAACTGTCTATTTATAATTAACTGCAAAGTACCCTGTTGATATACCTTTTATAACCATTGTTTCCAGAGTGTATCAAAATATTGGGGGTCAGTGCTTGTTCAGATTTCCTGGAATTTATTGATCAAGGGGATTCCAGCATATCTCAGTACAATTCCTAGAGGAAAAATCAAATGCAGTAGAATCTCAGAGATGGCAACAAAATTTACTCATTACTTATTAATTCATCCCATATTTGGTTAATTTTGGCGTTTATTGCATCCATTGTGATGGATTTACCTTTATAATTAAGACGCTTACAGGCTTCATAAAACAAAATCATTTGCTCGACTTGTGCGCCCTCGAAAAAACAACAACACCAAAGCGCGGTAGCGTTTTTACTACAAATTATTTGTAATTCTGGCGTTTAAAATAATGGGTTCAAAATTTTCGTGTCATAATTAAGCGTTCACGAAATTTACCGTAGGTAATTGCCTATTGATAGACTTGTTAAAAACTTTACTCTTATCAAAGGAATTGCTGCTTGCAACGGCACAATTGAACGACCAATTAAATTAATTGCTTCCCTACGTCCCGGTGTGTTTCTAGGAACTCCACAATCTAATGGGGGGTTATTCTTTTTCCACCACCCTGAATAAGACAATCCAGATAACCAGATGGGAACCCCATCTTCCACAGTGCTGCTTTGACTGAAAGCTTGCGAACTGCTTGCAGCAGCGCTTCGCTATCGCTTTCCAAACGACCTTGTTCTTTCAATATCCTCTCCAATTTGTTCGCTCCAGCATTTCCACCCTTCCCGTTGCTGCAAGGATAAGTGGTTAGTGTGGGCAACAACGAATATCCTTTTACGAAGGTGCGGCGCTCCAAACTCCGATGCCGAGATAATTTCAACTTCTGTAGAGTATCCTGCCATTCTGAGTCCTCCAAGGCACGCTCGTAATCCTCTATGGATGAATCCTTCAGGTTGCTCAATAACGACAAATTTGGGCTTGCCAATGCAGATACACCGGAGGGCTTCAAACCATAAGTTTGACTCTGGGTGTGCAAGTCCGGTTCTTTTACCTGCGTTAGATGTGCCTGTGCATGGGTGGGAAACGAAATAGACATCTATATTTTGCGGTGGTGTGTAAGTTTTAATATCAGAGTGAATAGGAATTAGTGGATAGTGTGAACGTAATACTTGTTGAGCAGAAGGAAGAATCTCTACAAATTGGTAAGTTGTGAAAACCTGATAACCATAAATTTGTTCAAGAATTTCAGTAGCTAATTCCCACGCACCAATTCCAGCAAAGTAATCAATACAAGTGAGCATAATAAAATTATTTCTGTGCTACCGCCTTTAGAGTTTGCTGTTGTTATTTAGAGCCATGAAATTAGTTAAATCAGTTGAACCACCAATGGACAGTAATAGGTTAAAGATGCTTGAAAATGATGTCGCAGAAATCTTGGAGAAAATCAGAAACTTATCCACAAAATATCCTAGCGATTCTCTTGAACAGTCTGCAATTTCTATCCAGCTAGAATTAGAAAGCTTTGTATATACCGCTAAGAAACAAGCCATTCTAAGATAACTTGAAATGGCTCGATAGCTAGGATACTTGAAATGGAAAAAATGGGAATAGTTAGAGGCTATTCCCTGTTATTTAGGGTGTTTTAGTAATAATAGAATTATATCATGAACAGAATCAATTTTGCAGGAATTGAAGGTGAAGTTAAAAGTGTTTCACCTCATGGAAATTATTTGACAATTAAACTTAGCGATAGCGAAGCGCTCCGTAGGAATCGCATTACAATTGTAGGAACTTTCAGCAATCGCTTTCACTGGGAGGAGTCGCCTGATTCTGATTCTGGATTCAAGAGCTTTATTACCTATATCGGGTTAAAATCTTATTCAGAATATCAACACTTTGCTGAATGGGTTGCATTGAATAATGGGTATTTTGAAGGTGACGACGGAACTCCAAGAGAAGCCAAGCGTGTTAAACATCCTAGCTTTCCATTGGAGATAAAAGTTAGAGGTTTAATAGCTGAGTCAGTTTTTGAATTAGTGCAGATGTAATAACAAAACAAGTTGGTGTTATTGATTTTTTAGTAACACCAACTGAAAACATGATTTTTCTTTGCTACCGCTTTTAGTTTGTGATTTGTTTATAAGTGAGAAACAATGAGTTTGTAATTGTTTGCCAAACAACGAAATTCTGAATAATTTAGTTTAGACAAGAGGTGAATCAAATGTATATTGAAGCATCAGAAGCTTGGTGTTTTGCTGAAGAATTGTCAAATAAAATCATTAATGGTGTTTGGAGTGATGTTGTTAAAAAGCTCAAACAATTAAACCCCATGCAGTCAATTTATGTATTTGATTTGATAGTTAAGAATAAAATGCTTAATCAATCAAATATTGACAGTCTTGTAAGAGTAATTTCTAATCATCTAAATGATAAGGATGAATAGATAATTTAACGTCACTGCTAGTTAATTTTGGCAGTGAATTAATTAATAAAATAAAGGAAATTATGATTAAAATAATCAATGGTAAACGTGACGGTTTTATTGGTCAAGATAAAATTTATATTGGTAGACTTAATAAGTTTTATGGTTTACAAGAAAGTTCTTTACATAATCCATTTAAAGTCAGCAGCGAGAAAGAAAGAGTTGAAAGTTGTAAAATGTTCGATAAATATTTGTACGACAAAGTTAAACTTTGGATGAATGAGGGAATACTTGATGAAACAACAATCGCTCTTAGGAATATATGCTTTAAAGTTCTTGAAGGTGTAAATGTAATCTTAACTTGTTGGTGTAGTCCTTTGCAATGTCATGGGGATGGAATTATTAGGTGTGTGAATTGGATAATTCAGCAAGATTGGTTTAAACAAGCGTATAGCGAGTATTATAAGTGATTTTATTTTGGTAGCATTTGCAAATTATTGTGAGTGCTACCGCTAATTGGTGTTGTTTTTGAGGTGGAATTTGATTATGTCTGATAATAATGCACCAATGCTGTTAGAAATTTACGAGAAATTAGGAGTTACAAATCAGTTAGATGCTTTGAATGCTATCGCTGACTTAAAAACAATTAATTCAAGTATGGAGGCAGAAATTCATACGATCTTAAATATTGACTTTGGAATTCAGGGATACTATCTCAAGGATAAGTGTACTTCTGAAAAGCTAAAAATACTTTCCATTATTGGAAAAAGATTACAAAAAGTAACTGACATTTCTAAAATTCCAGAATTAGTATCTATTGAGAATTTGCCAAAGTAAGTAGCTGATATCAAAGTCCTGGTTCTTGTAGAATCGGGGCTTTTTAAAAAGCTATTGCCAAATAGTGATGTTGTTGTAAAACTATTGCTGTTAAATAAACCTTAATGAAATCTCTAATATTTTTTGGAGGTTTCATTGAATATTTATTTCAGCATTTTATTAAATATGGACGCTACCGCGAAGAGATTTTGGGAGTCAATTGATTCCTTTTCTTTTTTTTCTTTCATTTTATTTTCTTTTAGGAGTTTCATCATGGCTATTAAATTTGTCACAAAATCTCAACAAGAAGTTCAAGTTATTGAAAAGCAACGTTTAACTTTATTAGATGCTATTCGAGTTATGAGTTGGGAACAGCATAAGCTTGATAATCCTAATTATAAACGTGGCTTAGAAGGTTATAATACAGAATTTGGTGATGAATGGAAAATAGATCCAATTCACGATAAATCTTTAGATGAATTGATTGAATTTATCCAAGAGTTAGGTTTTACCGTTGATGAGTTGTTAAGTGTCAGATCAGAACATTATTCTGAGAAGAAACTAATTCAAGAACGAGTAGCAGCTAAGAAAGCTAGAGAGTTTGGTTATGAGACTAGTCAAACGAATGGCTTTAAAGAAAGTGAAGATGGAGATGGAGATGATGAATATGGGTATCCTCCATACTAAATCTTTGCTTGATTGATTTAATAGTTTCTAATCTCTATATGAGGTTAGAAGCTTTTTTTTTAATTACAACTGGAGGAAAATAATGGTCAAGTTCGTAAGAAAATTTAAACAACAGCCGATTGATAGAAAACCTGGAGAAACACCAGTTCAAGCAGCATTCAGAAAATTAGCGGAAAATACTAAATATTTCAATGAAGTAATTAAACCACATTTAGAACAATTAGTATCATGTTATCCCGATAAATACATATTTTTGTATTATCACGATAAATGTATGATTTTTGATGGTAATTATTACGTTAAAAACAGAGAATTTAGAAGCATTTCTGACAATGAAATATATGACAAAATTGGTCAGATTTTAGCAACAATATAGATTCTGATTTTGAATAGCTCTGATTCCTATAGGAATTGGGGCTTTTTTTTAATGAATTACTAAATTTTTTACGATATTGCAGCTACCGCTAAGAGAATTTAGTTTATTTTTTTAGGACATCTTTATGCTACATCTACAACAATATCTTTCCGAATCTCAACAACAAGAAATTTTACAACATTGTAGAGAAATTGGTAAGCGATCGCCTCTTTTCAGTCCGACAATGAAAAATGGCTCTCCCTTTAATTATCAAATGACCAATTGTGGTAAAGTTGGCTGGATTTCTGACCAAAATGGTTATCGGTATGATGATAAACATCCTGTAACTAATAAACCTTGGCAGCCAATTCCAGGAGTTATCAGAAATTTAGCTAAATCTCTAGCAGCAGAAGTTGGAGATTATAACTATAAACCTGAGACTTGTTTGATTAATTATTATACTCAGAGTAGTAAATTAGGACTTCATCAAGATAACACTGAAGTTAATCAAAAATCACCAATCATTAGTATTAGTTTAGGTGATGATGGAATCTTTCTCATAGGTGGTAAACGTAGAAAAGATCCTACCAAAGAGATTATCTTGAAAAGTGGCGATATCTTGATTTTACATGGCGAATTTAGGATGTTTTATCACGGCATTAAAGGCATAATTCATGGTACATCTAATCTTCTCAAATCTGGAGGAAGATTAAATTTGACTATCAGACAAGTTTATTAAATTGTGAATAGCTTAAATAGCGATTACTCCTATTCAAAGAAGTAATCGTTATTTTTTTCATAATTTTTACGATAGTAACGCTACCGCGAAGAGAATTTGTTTTTAATGTTTTACTAAGGTTTAAACTAATGTTTTACCAGCATCCAGAAATCAAAGGTTCTATCCGTAATCTTCGCCAGTATTATCGTGAATCAGCGGGAATGAATGTGTTTTCTTATGACATATATCTCAATGATAAGCTAGTTTTGAGTGAAGATTTTGATTTTTCTTCTCAATCTCGTGAGCAAGCTTTAAGTTCAGCTATCGCTAGAGGTAATAGAATCAGACAAGATGAATTAATCAAGCATGAATTAGCTGCTGTAGGCAATAACCTTTATGTCAAATGGTGTACGGATTTGACAAAATATGGGAAAAGTATTGGTTTAACAGGCTTTTATAGTGTATTTGAAAAGGGTAGACAGTATTGTATTTATAACACTCAGAACCTTGATGAAGCACTTACTAAATTAAATGAAATAACAGCAAGAAATCAAAACGATTTACGTCGGTATAAGCAAATCCGCGAGGAAATAGATTTTTAATTAATTGGAATCCTAGCTTTCATCATGAAGGTTAGGATCTATTTCATTTTTTTCTGTGCTACCGCCTTTTGGTTTTGGTCTTTAGTAGTAGTTTCATGATGAAATATATTGCTCAAACAATTGAAGCTCATGGTGTATCTGTTGAAGAAACCAGATATGAGCCAGAATATCCAGAACTATATTCTCAGAAAATTGCTTGCTTTACAGGTCATAGAAAAATTCCTGATATCACCAAACAAATCAATATAGCAATTGACTTAGCTTTAGACATGGGGATAAATCATTTTTTTGTTGGTATGGCTTTAGGTTCAGATCAATTGGCTGCAAAGGTTTTAATGAGTAGAAACTTACCTTGGACGGCTGTAATCCCTTGCGCTAATCAATCAGAATTGTGGAGTTTGCAGCATAGGAAAGAAAGCGATTTTCTTCTCAGATATGCAGAAAATCAAGTAATCCTTAGACCCAACTATACCGCAGATTGTATGCACATCAGAAATAGATACATGATTGATCATTCTGATGTCTGCATTGCAATCTATGACGGAAGATTTACAGGTGGAGCTTTCAAAACTTATTGCATGGCAGTTAAGAAGTTTATGTCTGTGATTAAAGTGCATCCAAAAACGAAAGAAGTCTCGATTTATCAACCACCAAAACCAAATCATACTCAATTTAGTTTGTTTTAACCATTTCTAATTTTAATACTCCTAATTCTATTCACAATAGAGTTAGGGGTTTTGTTATGCAAATCCATCAGGAGAAATAAATGCTCAAATCAGCAAAACTTACAACCACTACAGGCTATACATGGAAAACCTCAATCAGTGCAACGGCATCTTATGAATCAACGATTGAGTATTTTCTAGGAAAATATTTCGCTGTAGGAATTTACCCTATTGAAAATTTAGAAAAAGTTGTGAAAGTTGAGATTTTTGACGGTAAAACAATGGTGGTATCTGAACTTTGATAGCTTTATTTTTTCAGTGCTACCGCTTAGTGGTTGTGTTCATGATTGTATTATCTGGATGAAAGAATAATGACTTGTAACGGATACTCAAATGACGAGACTTGGCAAGTTAGTTTATGGATTGAAGATTGTGATTTGTCAGAACAGGAATTGAAAGATAGTTTCTTAAATCTCAAAAATGAAATATTCAAAGAAAAATCGCAATATAACAGATTTTGTAGTGCGTTAGAAGACCTACTTACTGAGTCGCTTAATGTGGTGAATTGGAAACAATTAACAGAACTAAATGGGATTGATAGCGACGAAGACGATACAGAAAAAGATGATGACTGTGATGAATGATGGTAGATGGGAAGGTTGGAGAAATTACGAAACTTATGTAATTTCAATGTGGATAACCAACAATGGATTACCTTGTGAATCATCTGCAAGTGAACTAGAGAAATATTTTGAATCCTTGAAAAATCACTTCTTAGAAAATAAAGATTCAATATTATTTCAACCATTAACTTATTTACTTACAGCAAGTTTTGAAGAAATTGATTGGCAAGAAATAGCTGACGAATTTAATATCAAAGAGGATGAATAATGACAACTGAATTTTTGAATCAATTGGCAAAAGCCTACTGGAATATGGATTATTATGATTTTCTCTTCAGAACTAAATTTGTAGATTCTGATTATGCCAGGGAGAAATTTCAATCTTTTCAAGCTGGTTGCAAGAAACTACTTGAGTTTGACCATGAAACTTTAGAATCAATTCTGGCAATGTCCACGTCTGACCAGAATAAATCTGAATTGAACTCATGAAAAATGAAGGGTTAGGATTGCAACTAACCCCTCTAATAAGTTAATTACTGAAGTTAGTTTATCATGAAAAATCTGGAAAAGTTACTTGAGCTTAGAAACAATATTTCTAAGTTGCAATTTGAAATTGAAGGCTTGATGCCAGAAGCAGTTGGTGAAGCAATAGAAGTTTTGGGTACTTGTGAAAACACCAAAAATAAAACTGTTTACCAGAACAATAACAGCAAAATTGTTTTGGTATTCAAGAAACAATACGAAACACCTCAAACTGATTTGAAGTTAAACAGACTTGAATCAGATATCAGAACAGCAACGGCTAAATTATCTCAAAATAAAGCCAACGATTTAGCTAGAATTGAATCGGAAATTGAGAAGCATCAACAAGCGATCACCTAAAAATCACGACTCACAGGAATAGAGATTGGCCTCAGTAAACATTTAGCAGATATGTAATTGAGCCGTCTTTGCGCGAAACAAAAAATCTACTAATCTACTTATCAAGGGTTTTGACGTATTCTTTAAAAATTGGGGACAAATCAAATTGGGTTTTATCTGCTTTGATTTTGATGATTAAATAGCGTTTTTGCAGGGATTCTAGGGCGTTAATAAAGTCTGTGGATGACCAGTTTAAGTTTTGCTTTAAGGTTTCCCTAACGACAGGTTCTTTAAATTTGCTTAATTCCAGGGCTAGTTGTTGTTCTAGGGGAGAGAGTTTTGTGAATAGCTGTTTAAAATGCGATCTCATTTGATTGGTCAGAATGAGTTGGTTTTCTGCTAAAAATTCGGCAACACTATCATCAAAAAAATCTTTAATTAAGATGGTTACGTCTTGAATATATTTCGGATTACCTTGATATAGGTTAATGAGATGTGGCCAATTTTCTGGATCTTTCAAATTTTCGTTTTCAAGAATTTCTGTATTATTTAATCCTGAAAGTTCTAAGCATTTGATAGGATATAATTCTTTATCTAAACAGTGCATTTCTGGACACTGTTCTTGACTGATTAAAATCATGGTGCTTTGATGCTGGCTTTCGGTGAGGGTTTTAAACCAGTTTTGATAGTCGAGATATTGGGTTTGATATTGACCTGCTAATTCGCCACTGATAAAGAGATTTTGGATGTCGTCTAAAATAATTAGAGATTTTTTCTTGGTTAAAAGTGCAGAAATTTGTTTGATTTTATCACTAATATTATCTTGAGGTTCTTGATGGCAAGTGGTTAATATTTCATTAAGTGATGATTCTAGAGTGTTAGGAAATTTGAGATTTTTCCAGATAATAATTTGGAATTTTTCGAGATTTAAGTCAACAAATTTTTTAATAAGAGTAGTTTTACCAATACCCGATAAACCTAATACAGAAATTAAACGAATATTTTGATTTAATATCCAATTCGAGAGAATTTCTAGTTCAGTTTTTCTATTGTAAAAATGAATAATTTGAGGAGCAAAAGTTAAATCGTGAGAAATTAATGATTGGCTATTTTGTTGATGTTTGTTAGGATTTTGATAGGGATAATTACAAATATTAAAACTATTATTATTTTCACTATTATTCTGTATAATAAATGCTGGTTGATTTAATCGTAATCTTTCGATAGTAGAACGGAAATTCCGTTTATTAATATCCTCTCCTAACTGTTGCGATAAGAGTTGCCATAAACCTGCACCAACATCTCCCACATAATTTTTATTGAAACGGTACTGCTGGGCAATATCCTCATAGGTTTGTCGTTCCCAAGTTCCTACGATCACAGCTTTTTGCAGGTCATCCAGATGTTTGCCTGTGCGTTCAACCATTAATCCATCCACAAATTGTAACACATCGTTTACATCCATTGAACTATACAAGATAAGTATTTGAGGCATTGTAGCCGACTTTGATCCCATTTTTTCTGATATTTTCCGTTTTTTTATTGAGTTCTTGTGATAAAAGTCCCGTATAAATCCGTTTTCCTGGGGGTTGTTAAACCTACGAAGGCTTTGTTATGCTCATTTGTAACTCAGCGAAATGACTGTTTTCAGTCTCTTTTTAAGAAAGCACCTATGCTACTATGGCTTTTAAATGATCATGATCCATTTATTTTGCTGAAAAACTATCGGTTGAAATTAGGAGTCCATTTCCAAAGCCACCATTGTTTCTCGCTGCGTAACATCTAAATTCGGTTTGGAGACTTATTCAGCATCACGTAAGTAAATCATGAAAAACACTCTATAAGTGAGCAAAGAAAATGGCATTTAGAAAACCGATTACAACTCTTGGCGGACTAATCATGTGGGAAAATGTTAGGCAGAATGAGCATTTTATTCTGCAAAAGCACAAGATTGGTCTTCCTGTTTGGCCATATAAATATCGAATCACACTGAGGCAAAATAGAATGGAAATAGCAAATTCTAATGACTTAGAAGAAATAGAAATGGATTGGAGTTATTTGAAAAATAACGTTGTTCCACAGCTTTCAGAAAAAATTGATGTATCTAATTTGGTATTTGATTTAATAAACAAACTACTATAGGACAGAATACTTATGAGAGTCTATATATGGGATCTTTTAACCCTAAAATCTGATTTTAAATTTAATCCTTTTGGACATGCTGCCATTCAAATAGAAGATCAATATTTTAGTTTCTACCCTAATAATATTAATATTAGTGAGGAAATTCATCATGAGTGGTGGAAAACTCCTGCTCAAGATGAAGAGGGGCTTGGGAAAGCGGATAAAATTATAGACATTGATGTGGATAGAATTTTTCACCCTTATATTCTTGAGCTATATAATCCATCTATTGCAAAAAATAGTATATTTTCATATAGAGGAATGGGTGGCAGACCATATAATTTATTTGCAAATAATTGTTGCCATCAAGTTGCACGTTTTATAGATCGAGCAATTGCTCCATATTTAATTGATATTTTTGGAAATCCCCAAAAAAATACTTATTGGCTAAACTATCAGGATGAACAGTGTAGTCAGGCTAGGTATGAAAAATTAAAGGAGCTTTATTGCAACTACAATCCGCATACTGGCTCTAACGACTTGGACATTTGTACTAATAATATTTTATGTAATTGGGTACTATATAAACTTTACAAAATGGCTATGTGGCATAAATATGGTCCACATGTAGCCGAGCAAATAATAAAAAAAAAAGATAAAGGTCTTGCTGAACAGCCTGATCGCATACTATGGGGACCTTCTAATATTCCATATTATGCTAGATTTGCAAAATCTGTAGTCGAATATTTGTCAGGTAAGGTTCCAGCTATTCCTTGGCTTTATACTGTTGAGTGGGACAATTATAATGGTCAAGCAAAACCAAGAGATGTTAGTCAACTAAATAATTTTCAACGAGAAGATTTAGGAATTTCAAATCTTAATATAAGGAAAGCTATAAAAACTATGTACCTCTATTAAAGACTAGTTTTTTTAATAGACTACCTGTTTCGACTTTTTTGTCGAAATAAAATTCAAATTACTTTATGGATAGGTTATAAAAAATGGAAATTAGCGATCTTAGTGCCGATGAATTGCTTCAGCTATACCATCAGACAAAAGACACAATGCTTCAACAAATAAATGAAGAAAATAATGCGGATGCAATGGAAAATGCTGAAATTTCATTACAACTAGCTATGCTTCTTCGTCAACCACTTCTAATAGCTTACTCATTAAACCACATAGGAATATTAAGCTTTAGAATGGGGTATCAGCGTGAAAAAGCAAACATGGATTTTGGTCGTATTCCCGAAAGCGAAATTCGCGCGTATTATAACAGAGCCTTAGAATGCTATAGTGAATCTCTGAGAATAAATAGAGCTTACAACGGAAACGACTGCCTAGAAGCTGCAAATATTATAAGTAATATGGGAAGTTTTTTTGGTCAGGTTGAACAATATAAAGATGCAGAAATTTGTTTTAAAGAAGCTTTGAGAATAAAAGAAATAAGACTTTCTGCTGAACATCCATCTTTAGCCACAACTAGGCAAAATCTTGTACTGCTTTATCAACGATTAGGTGAGTACGATAAAGCAAGTAAGTTAATAGACGAAGGGCTAAAATTTACCGAGCAAGAATCTTGGTTACCCAAAAATATTTGAAATCTCGGTTTGGGTCGATGGTTAAGCGAGTTCATTGGTGCGGGTATCTGTGATGGTTGCGGAAAGGAAAAAAGTCAACTATACGGTTTTGATGCTTATCCTGTATGTGGGGCAAATGCTAGAACTACTCATCTTGAACATTTACGTTCGCTCCTGAATCAGTGCCAAAAAGCCAACATTCCTCCATTTATCAAACAACTTGGTGCTAAACCAATATTGAATAACCAACCCTATAAAATCAGCGATAAAAAAGGTGGCATTTTATCTGAATTTCCAGAAGATTTACAAATTAGGGAGTTTCCATTGGTAAATCAATAACATTTTTAATTACTAATTCGTAATTCGTAATTTTGGGGTTTAATTACGAATTACAAATTATTTTAAGGCTTTGCATCTCTAACTATTGGAATTATTTCATGGATGTCTACCACCCTTGCAGCAATATCTACAAAAAAGGTAGTTAAAACATTAACTATGATTAATGTCACAAATATTGTTCTTCCTCCACCTGGAATGTTAACAATAATGCCGGCAATTTCAGATAATTTCTCTATATTTTTTTTGCTTGTTTCAATTTCATGCCAGTTCACATTATCATTATTCTGGTGAATTTCAAGCTCTTTAATTCGTCCCAAAAGCGAGGTATCATCCCAAAAAAGAAGTTTTTCAATATTTTGGATTTTAGCAGTATTTTCTCTTAACTCCACCTCTAATTTTATCAGAGATTCAGTAGATTCTTTCTCAATTATCGGACGTTGAGTTAATAACTTAACAAGCGTTTTTAATTCTTCACTAGAGCGTCTGCTAGAACCGGATTCAGCCGCTTCAGGAATAGCTTTTAGTAAGGCATCTTGTCGTTTAGCTAATGCAGAAAGCTTTTGCTCTAAGCTTTTTCTGTCAGTAATATCAATTGCTTGGTTAATGATAAAATTTTCACACCGTTTGCTACAAACTGCCAAGCATATATCATCATGATGATATTCCCAATTTGTCTCTGTTCCCACTGGGGAATTAATCAATTTTTTTATTTCTCTAGCTTGGTCATAGCATTTGTCACCTGCTATTTTACCTTCAACGCTATCTTTAAATAAAGTAGATAAATTGTTGTTGACTCTCAAGTATCTACAATTTAGATCAACCAGGGAAATAAAACCTGGTATAGATTCTATAAAATCAAATTCAGTCATTTTTTTAATTTAAAAGAGAATATTTAGATTTAATTATACCTCCTAAAATTTGACTATTTCTTCCATCGGTGTATCCATCTAAAATACCGAGCGATAGTGTAACTAGCGCGACCTGGGAATCGCCGTGAACATTTCCCACTCCCCCGTATTCCAAAACTCAGGAAAGCGCAACTTAGGCACACTCATAGCTCACCCCCATGCTGTGTTTCCCAATCCAAAACAGCCTCTTTTGTAAACAACCCCGAAATGTCCCGCCCCTGCGCCATCAAATCATCCATAAAATGCTAACTCCCTAGCTCCAATGGATTGTGGATCACCAAACCCTCTATCCACTCAAAATCTTTTATATTTGCCGTTGCTAACGGTAGATCAGAATCTAAACAGGTTGCAGCAATTAGGGCATCACCTACGGACATTTTTCGCTGTTGGCGCAAAGCCACCGCAATTTCCAGCGTAACTTTATTGATCATCAAAACATCCAAGTTATCTAAAATCGCCATGATGGCCTGTTTTTCAGCCTCACTTAAACGATGGTAGCCCAATGTTTCCAAACGACTAATCGCAGAATAATGCGTGGCATAATTCACCAACCAGCTACGCAACTGCGTATATGGCGGCTGAGTGGCATAAATAATCAAATTACTATCAATCAGCATCGTCTCTCCCGAACAAATTGCGATCTTGGCGTTGTTCACGCTGCCAAACAACTGGATCAGTAATTTCTGCAAAAGGATTTAACGCCACCGCCTGCGCCAATGCTTGCGCCAAACCTTCGCGCCTTACTTGGTTTAAAGTGATAGGCGTTTTTTCTCGTGCTTTTTGTTCTAAATAAACAGCATAATTCAGTAACTCCGCTTGCGATGATATCGGTAGAGCGGCAGCATGGTGTTGAATTTGTTGCAAAATAGGGTTCATAGCTGTTTTTATGTCGTTTGTCTAGTACCGACGATATCTATATTACTGCTCATACGCCCCCAACCCCGAAATTTCTCGCCCCTGCGCCAGCTTGTGCAACAACGGAATCAAATCCTCCATCAATGCTAACTCCTTCCGAGCAGCAATTCTCATTTTGAAAAAAATAAGATCAAACTCTCTTAATTTAAGTGGAGAACCTGTGTCAAATTATCATTTTTTGATGGATAATTATTATCCGAGAAATTGGGTGTAAATAGTGTCCATGTTGTTAAAACGGGTAGTGTAGGATTAGTGGGCATTACAAATGGGAACACTTTGTTAAAAATTATTACAGCATTAATAGGGTAGCTCAAAATTAGATCAATTATTTTAGATGTAGCCAAAACCATTGCTAACACTGGGTTTTAGATAAATAAATTCTGCCTTGTAATCGGAAGGTCGTAGGTTCAAATCCAACTGCTGGCCCTAGTGAAACCCTTGAGAAATCAGGGGTTTTGTCGTTTCAATGCCCTGTTATATTAACCTTTTGATATTTCTCCATCGTGCCGCAACACTTTAGAATTTAGTGGAAAATAACAGAATAATAGATCAACTTTAGATCAATGAACAGCAAGAAGTGGACATTAGACGAGGTTAACGCAAGATTAAAAGCCGGCAATATCGGTGTAGTGGTTTATCAGCGGGGAGATCGTCTCTCACTTCGTGCCACATTTCCGCCAAAACCAGGAATAGACAAGCCACCTTACCAACAGCTTTTATCTTTGGGGATTTACGCCAATCCTGCTGGGTTACAATTTGCTGAATCAGAAGCCAAGAAAGTTGGAGGTTTATTGGCCCAGGGGAAATTTGAGTGGTCTGAATATCTTGTCAAGGAATTAGCAATTACTGAAAATACCACTGACAACGCTAAATTATGGATTGAGAAATTTGAGGCTGATTACTACAACCGCAAGGGGAAAACTCCTATAACCGAAACCACCTGGAAATCAGATTACTTGCCAGCATGGCGACTTTTGGAAGATGAACTTACCCCAGAAACGATATTAGCGGCTGCATCTCAAGTACCAGCTAACACCAGAAAGAGGCAATTGGTATGCGAGAAATTAACGGCATTAGCTAAATTTGCAAATATAAACATTGACCTTAAACCTTATACGGGAAACTATGGTATCAGCGAAACTACACCCCGCTATATTCCCAGCAAGGCAGAAATAGAATCCAACAGAAAATTATTTAAAAATTACTGGCAATGGGCTTATGGAGTTTTAGCGACTTATGGACTCAGACCACATGAAATATTTTTCTGTGAAATTTCCTCAGAACACCCATATCTGTTAAAAGTTAATCAAGGTAAAACAGGTTACAGAGAAGTTTATCCGTACTATTTGGAGTGGGTCAAAGATTGGGAATTATGGAATCAGCACCCATCACCATGCACTGCTAAAACTTTCAAGGAATATGGACAGCGAGTAACTAAAGCATTTTCTCGCGCAAACATCCCTTTCACTGCTTACTGTTTGCGCCACGCCTACTGCATAAGGTTATCCACAGAATACAAAATCCCGGTGGCGATAGCGAAGCGCTGCTGCAAGCAGTTCGCTGCTAGTTGGGCGGGTCACGAACAATCACTTGCTAATCCATCTGGAGTACAAATGAATAACTACGCAAAACACAGCAGTATTTATAACTTAAACTTATTTAGGGGCAGGAACTTGTGGGAGTAGAGAAGGAGAAGGTTGACTCCCACCAGTATTTCCATTTTATAG
Source organism: Dolichospermum sp. UHCC 0406 (assembly GCF_009712025.1). NCBI lineage: Bacteria > Bacillati > Cyanobacteriota > Cyanophyceae > Nostocales > Aphanizomenonaceae > Dolichospermum > Dolichospermum sp. UHCC 0406. The sequence continues at coordinate 60,833 of NZ_VILA01000012.1, read as the reverse complement.
GTGTGGCAGATGTGGCAGATTTTTTCCATGCCTTCTACTCTACCATGTCTTTCTACTTATTTTTTCTGGTAGCCGAATTAATCCTGTGAACAGTTACCCCCTACTTAGGGTTTGCTGAAAAAGTGGAAAAAGGCAAAAAAAATTAACTAGGTAGTTAGGCAAAAGCAAAGATAAGTTTTTGTTGTTTAAAATTAGGCAAAACATCACTTTTTCTAATCGAATTAAAGAAAAAAGAGATTATTTGGAAAAATTGCCATAAAAATCCCCAAAAACCCCTTGATAGTAAGGTAGAAAGATTCATAACTAAAAAAGTAATAGCAATAGCAGTTAGAGAGGTATGAGGAAGTTTAGCCATGACTCTACCCAAACTAAATCTTCGTTTACCCTGCCCAAATTTACCTTCAATATAGTTACGAATACCTTCGTCATAAGCAGCCTGTTTCTTATTTTCTTTACTGACATTTTTAGGTGGTCTTCCCAACGGCGGACCACTGATTCTAATTCCTCTTTCTTGACACCAAGCTCGATTCTCTCTTGCCCGATAAATTTTATCCACATGAACGGATTCAGGATAATATCCAGTGTCAGTTTTGTATGCTTCTACCTGCGATTTTAAGTCTCCTGATTCGTTAAAATTATCCCAACTGATGTGGTCTAAAAACACATATCCATCATAACAACTAGCTGATAACTTTGCCCCAAATTCTGTCCTTTTACCCGCTTTGCCTCTGATAATTGGACGGATATGTGGTTGAGTTAAACTGACTATACGGTCTTCTATTTTCTGTTTTTTATTTTCATATAACCACAGTTGTTGACGATGAATTTCTGCTACTACTAACAACATTTTATATTGTCTGTTACTCAGTTCTGAGAGTGAGGTACTTAGCTCAATTAATTGCTGGATATGAGATAAATTTCTTTTGATATATTGCAGTTGTTGTTTAATAGCTTTTGTTCTTTCTTGAACAGTTGGTCTCCTTTTTTTGGCTACTAATAAGTAATCTTTTCTAGCTATATTTCTGTAAGTTCTTGGTTTGTTTATAGTTTTTCCTTCTAGAGATTTATATAGAATATCTATAATTGTTTCTGTGCGCTTTCTGGCTTGATTTAATAATCCTAAGTCTGTGGGATAACTGACATCTGCTGGTCTACAGGTGGCATGATTACCCATCGGTTATCTAATGCCAATTTCTCCTCGAAGGGTTGTTGAAACTTTTCCGGTGCTGTTTCCTGTTCTTGCGATTTTATATACATCTTAATGCGCCTTGATGCAAGGGATTTTACCCATTTTAACTCTTTTTCTTGCACCTTTTTCACTTTCTATCCCCATCAAGTCATTTATTTGTCCCGGTTTTATGTTTATTCAGCAAGCCCTACTTATCTACTCTATTTTTCAGTATCCCCCAGCCGCTATCTGCGCCCTCTTTTTTGTGGAGTTCTCTTAGTCTAAACTCCAGTGGAATGACCTGAAGCTGAAAGATTAACAACAATTTGATGATATTTTTTGAGAGTCGGGCGATGTCCAACACTAATAAAGGTTGTCTCTATATCTATCAGCAAATTATAAAGTTTTTCTTCATTTTTAACATCTAACGCACTAGTAGCCTCATCTAAGATAGCATATTTGGGTTTAGTGATTAAAAGCCGAGCAAAAGCTAATCTTTGTTGTTCTCCTAAAGAAAGAATTTCACTCCAATCTTTCTCTATATCTAAACCCTCAAATCTTGCAGCTAAGTCTGATAAATTCACTAACTTGATAATTCGATCAAGTTCTTCATCACTAATATTAGCATTGCTATGGGGATAGATTAACTGCTCTCGCAGAGTACCTAAAATCATGTAAGGACGCTGAGGTAAAAATAGTATTTCTTCTAATTCTGGACGGACAATTACACCAGTTCCTGAATTCCATAAGCCAGCTAAGACGCGCAATAAAGAACTTTTCCCACAACCACTATCTCCCATGACAAGTAAGCTTTGACCCGCTTGTAGTTCTAGAGAAAGGTTTTGAAATAGGGTTTTTTCATAGTTAGGAGTCTGAACAGTCAGATTTTCAAATGCTAATCTGTTTTCTTTTAGTATCTGAATATTGCTGTTATCAGCAGTTGATTTTCTGGATTTTTGGAGATATTCATGAAAAACATATAACCGATTAATGGCCGCAGCAAATTTTGTAAATTTTTCAAATTGATACATAATCAAATTCACTGAAAAAGCAACTTGTCCAAAAGCTCCTCCAGCTTCGGTGATTTTGCCTACTTCAGTTTCCCCTGAGAGAATTTGGTTTCCTAAAATTAACGCTGGGATAATCCAAGGCAGATAACCAAACTGATATTTAAATACATTTAAATATACTTCTGACCAGAGGATTAATTTTTTAAAATTATTAAATACTTGATTAAATATAAATTTAACTTTGTTTTCTTCTTGAGATATGCCATTATAGAAGGCGATAGACTCAGAATTTTCTCGAATGCGAACTAAGCTGAAGCGAAAATTAGCCTCTTTTCTGAGTTGTTCAATATTGAGTTGAGTTAATTTTTTACCATAAAAAACAATAGTAATTGTATAAGCTAATATAGAATAGAGTATTAAAGCAATAACTAAATTAGGAGAAATAGACCAGAGAATGACACTAAATGCAATCACTACCAAAATTGACTCCAGACAATTGACCAAGAAACCAATAGATTGCTGACAAAAATTAGCAACGTCTTCAGAAATACGTTGGTCTGGGTTATCAATTTCTTTATCAAAATTACTCAATTCATAAAAAGCACGATTTTGAAAATATTGATTGAGTAAATCATGGGTTAACCATTTGCGCCAATATAAACCGATTATTTCTCGTAAATAGCCATAGCCAGAGTTTAAAAAACCAAAGATAACAATTCCAGCAAAAGCAACTGTTATACCTTGCCAAAATCCTGTACTATTACGAACCGAAAGGGCAGAAATCAGGTTTCCCTGTACGGTATTTAGAAAAACCTTAACTTGAGTATTAGCGAATAGTAAAATCGCTAGAAGTCCAAGTAAACTGATCGCACCTCGTTTTTCATTACCTAACCAATAGAGTTTGGCGATCGCCCAAAATTGCGATACTGCTCTGAGTTTAAATCCATTCATCTTTATATGGTTAATCAGTGTTAATGATTTTAGTTGACTCCAGATTTTTTTGCTAAACCTAGATGTGTAGGAGTTTAGCATTACTATATCCCTTATATCATAAGCAAAAGAGAAAAGAGTAAAATCTTAATTCAAACAATAGAATCAAACGATTAAGCTGTGTGGATTATATGTATTGATAATAGAGTCAGAGGTTGTTTGAAAACTTTTTCGTGTGGTATCTGACACCCGCAGATCCCCCTAAATCCCCCTTGAAAAGGGGGACTTTGAGGAATTTAGCCCCCTTTTGTAAGGGGGGTTGGGGGGATCTCGATTAATTCTGATACTTTTCAAACATCCTCTCAGTAGCCGATTGAATTTTGTATCACAAATTTAGATGTATAACTTGGCTAAAATACTCAAAATATTAATATTCAAGAAAGACTTTTGGATAGTTTCCCCAGCATAAATGTAAAAGCTGAAAGCTGAATTTGTATTTCGTCTGCCACCAGTTTAAGTAATCCACCTGACGTAGTAATTAGGATATCAATTGTACAAAAATCTCCATAGCAGCTAGGAATCTTTAAACTCTGCTCAGATACGGGAGTAATTCCCAAATTCATGGCTATTAACAGCGGTTGTTGATCACCAGTACCATGAATAAGCACACACCACATACCATTTTCATGAGAACACAATAAGGTTCTTGTGCCATTTTGAATCAGTTTGTTTTGCCCACGAATTTCAGCAAGTTTGTGAATTAGTAAAAAAGTGGGATGGTGTTGACTATATGGCTGAAAGGTTTTCCGATTAATTGACCCAAACTGCCAAGCACAAGCAGGATTTTCAAACATATCCTCCCGTACATAACAATCATGACCCAGCCAATTCCCTGTATCCTCACATTGATATACTCCTAAAGCACCACAAAACTCTTGTTCTGTTCCTTGATAGATAAAAGGTGTTTGTGGACCTAAAATTAAACAAGCAAGGGCAAAATGTAACCGGACTCGCGCTTCATCTCGATTTTCCATCCGACACAAGAATTGATGAAAAATTCTGGTTGTGTCTTGGTTATCCAGGAACATCAGATTATTCTGCCAACCATGATGATATTGCTGCGATGGTTTTAGAAAACCACAACAATAATCTGCAAAACCTCCTAGCCAATGACCATCAGCCAGACTATTTTTAATAGAATAGTAGGTTGGATAGTCAATCAAACCGGAAAATTTGGCACTATTATATTCAATTACTTCTGCGTGGGTGCTTCCTGCGTGTTCTGCTATTTGTATAAATTCTTTTTTCCCTAGATGTGTTGCATATCTTAATATTTCTTCTACACAAGGTTCCCAAAAATCAACCCCAACATGACGGGCTGAATCGTAGCGAAAACCATCAATATCTGTTTCGGCAATCCAGTATTTAAGGTGTTGAATCAGTAACTCGCGGACATATTTCGTCTCCGTGCGCCAGTCTTCGAGAAACCCAAAGAGTCTTTGATTCACCATGTCGGTGTATTCTGGTCCGTGAAAAAGCGCCGTATTACGTGCCTCGATGGGAAAAGGCATAACCGCAGCTTGTTCACCTTGCACATACTTGAATTCTCCCCCTGGTGGACCGCCATATTCTTCCCAGTTAATGCTATCTGCGATGTGATTGACAACTACATCTAAAATGACGGCAATATCAGCTTCATGCGCTTTTTTCACCAATTCACGCAGACATTCAAGTGTACCCAGACGGGGATCAACCATTAATAAATGAATAGGATGATAGCCATGATAACCATCAGCCTCGTTGACATAGACAGGACTCAGAATAATGACTCTGATTCCTAGTGCTTTCAAGTATGCTATCTGGTCAGTTACACCGCGAATTGTGCCGCCATGACTGGCATGGGGAGAAGATGGATCATATTTAACTGCACTTAGACCAGTGTTATCGTTGTCCGTACTGCGAGCAAATCTATCAATAATGATTGAGTAAAATAAACGAGAATTCCAATCATCAGGACCAGGTGTGATGGACACTGATGGTTTAGGTCCATACAGGGGCTGATTATTGACAAATCCGAGAAATAGGGAGGGAATTTCTGCCATTGAACGTGGTGCTTCATCGCAGATAAAGAGGAACTGCGATCGCTCACTTGTATGTTCATTCCCATCAGTATCCACGTATCCTAACCTATATTCATATCCTCCGCCATTTCCAATAGGAGGTAAGACGACTGAAAACATTTTAAAGCCATTTTCGATGACGCTTTCCGGCTGTGCTACAATGCGATCTATATCGCAATATCCTTGTCCATCATTTAACTCATAAGCTATCTGCCCCAAATCTGGATGTTTGGATAAGTGAACACCAAATCTGATACAGATTTTCTCGTTAGTTCTAAACACCCATGTATATGGTGCAATGTTAGGGTCTAAATGTATTTCACAGTATTCATCAAAATAGCGCATATAGCATTCCTCCGAATTAAAAATGGTGTGTTGGAAAACTAATGATCATCAGCATTTTAAGGATTTTAGGACTTACGCAAGTGTCACACCAAAAATCTATTGTAGGGTGCATCAGATATCAACAATCTGTTTATTTGCTAAATTTTTGCTGTCTGATGCACCTTGCCAATGTGCCAGTTGCGTAAGTCCTGGATTTATTGTTGAAGTCTAAAAAATATCAGGGTTCATTTTTTTTGCGACTACAACCATATCAATCAAATGCATTTTTTTCAACGTTTCATTTTGATTAACTTGATGTTCAAGTTCTAATACTTCTGCCACACTCTCTATTGGTTTAACTGGATGATAGAGAAGAGCCTGAATTTGTGGATATTCAATATATGTGCCAACTTCCATAGTTTTGTGAGTATAAAACTCAGAATGGTAAGCTTCCCATTGCTTGATGGTAAATAGGGGTGTTGTGGGAAGTTGATAATGTTCTGATTTGAATTTAAACTCATCTCCAAATGTCTCTTGTAATGTGGGATTAAACGGATTATTCAGGATAGTTTGAAACAGATCGAAGGGCATATATCTAATTCCTAAACCTGCGGAATGTCCATTTTTACAAATTTCGGCAAATTCTTCTCGGCTAATCAAAATATCTTGATGATCAAACTCCTTAGTAGCTCCCTTGTGATGGAGGATGGGAGACTTACAAGCAAATATTACTAAAGAACCATTTGGCTTCAAGAGGTTATAAAAAGTGGCAATACTTTCTTGGATAATATCTAAAGAAATATGTTCAAAAATGTGGGAACAAACGATGAGGTCAAAAGTTCCATATTGCGCGATCGCTGGACTTTGCATGACATCATTCAGAAGATGAACTTTATCACTTTTGACTGGTGATGTATGTGCTTCTTTAAGTAAACCATCATATTCATCAGTTTGCCAAAAAGCGTCATCCTTTAATTTTTCTAATAGTTTTTGGTCTTCATTAAGTAAGCATTTGGCTACTATGGAAGCGTGTAAAAATCTCTTTTGATCTGGTTCGACCAAAACAATCTTTTTAGCTGACCAAAACCGAGGCAGTAATCTTCCTAATCCACATCCAGCATCAAGAACAACTGCGTCAGGTGTAATCAAGTCTTGAATGTTGTTAGCCCAAACTTCCTGATCTCTAGTTTTCCAGGCTTGATGAGCTATATCTGTTACCCATTGGTAGGGGTCAATTGTGTCGTAGACTGTAGCAGTAATTTTTTCCATGATTATACCTGAGTGAACGTAAAACAAACAAAATTTATTGACAGTGATTATACTATTAAAAACGCAGCCGGATTAAGTGCATTAAATACTCTAAATATTGTCGCCAAGTGACTTTGCTCGCTCCTTCTTGACGCTCTTGAAACACATAGCCGACTTCTGTAATACGATTAATCTGACATCGCCCTAATACTTCAATTAAAATCTTGTAACCCAGGGGATTCATTGATTGCTGGGCGATCGCTTCTCGACGGACTAAAAAATAACCACTCATGGGATCAGAAACACGACTAACGACACTGGGTAAAATCATCAATCCCAAGAATTGCGCCCCCCGTGATAAAAATCGCCGATGCCATTGCCAATCACTAGTTCCACCACCTTCTACATGACGACTAGCAACAGCAAGATCCGCTCCCTGGGCGATCGCCTCTAATAACTTTATTAATACCTCTGGCGGATGTTGTAAATCCCCATCAATTACTGCTAGTATTTGCCCTTGAGCTACCTGCCAACCCCTAATCACCGCAGTAGATAGGCCTCGTTCTCCCTGACGACGCATCACCCGCAGGTGAGGATAATCTTTTGTTAGTCCCTGGGCAATTTCCCATGTGCGATCGGGACTATCATCATCAATTACAACCAATTCATAATTATTTGGTAACGCTTCATCAAGCAAATGGCTTAACAAATGCACCACTGCTAAAATGTTCTTGCTTTCATTGTATGTAGGAATAATCAAAGAGCAATAAACAGGCTCGTTAGACTGCGAAAGTTCTGACAATGCCGGAATTTTTAACGTTCCCACCGGGACTGATATCAAGTCGTTTAAGCTATTAGTGATCATGATTCTGTTGTTTCCTTAATTTGCCAGTTCAACCTTAAATTAATACCAAAATTCCAGAATGTCACACAAATAATTGCTATCAATTTTGCCATATATTCATTGATTTCAAATTTATAAACTAAAAAATTCACAATTAAACTATTTAAAATCAGTCCGAAAAAACAAATTAGATTAAACTTGAAAAACCTTTGTAGTTGCTTATTATCTAACTGTTGTGAATCAGATATATCACCAAATGTCCATACATCATTCCAGAGAAAATTATTAATAATTGCCACTTCGGTAGAAAGCATTCCACTGGGAGTTAATAACCAACCTAAGAATGTATGTAGAAAGTAAAATACTCCCAAATCTACAAATACACCACTTAAACCTACAATAGCGAAACGAACCAGACGACTGAGAAAAACCCAAGAAGAACTTAATTGCAGTCTGTTGATGAGATTGGTAATCTCCAGAAAATGATTCATTGCCTTTTTCTCTATTGATAATTTTACTTTCAAAATCAATGTTTATGATTGCTGACCTTTCTCAAATTCCCATAAACCTCCCGGTGGTATATCCAATACTATTATTGCTTTTTCAGCATACTTTTCATCCTGTTCCATTTGATGGAATGACCGACTATTATTTTGTATGAAGAAAATCTGATGATAATTTTCAGGAATTTGCATAATTTCATTGTCTGCTACTGGCAATAAAGGAACTTTTGGAGAATAATGACTTAAAGCTAAAATTCCTCCTAAATTTATAGGAGCGTTATTAATTACCAATAATGGACTTTCTGATTTATTCATAGTTTGAATAGTTTGGATAATCAATCTACTACTTGATTGCGTCCACCAACTCCGAGCTTGAAAAAATGTAACATCAGAAACTAATCCAGCTAAAAGAAATAAAACCATCAGTAATTGAGCTATTTTTCTCCGCCAAAGTTGCTCTTGCAGAATTTGAAAAGCAAAACTTAAAAGATAAGCTACCGTAATTTCTAAGCAAAGATATAAAGGCAATTGGTAGCGGACTTGAAGAGACCGACTTCCTCCAGAGGTTATGTCATATACCATCAACAATAAACTAGGAAATCCTCCCAATAGAAAAATAAATAAATAAGCTTTATTTTGATAATTTCTTACTAGAAGAAATAGGGAATAAATAATTAGAATTAAGCTAAGTATTAACGAAGTAATACTATAGTATAAAGAACCTTCATCAGTGAAGCGGGCAAGTATTATACTTGTAGTAAAATTTAGATCAAAAAATATGCGAGTAACTCGATCTAGAAAAATAGCAATTAGCTCGAAAGGATTATTGATATATTTTATGCCAAACCCTGAAGTTAACGCTAATGCTGTTTGAAGATGGGTGATAAATACAAGCAACCAAGGTAAAAATATTAAAAAGGCAGCGATTGTACTAATTAGATAATTAATGAAAGTTTTTGTAAAATGAAACTGTTGTTGAATAATTACATAAATACCATGAGATATCATGATCAAAAACGTGAATAAATGGGTGTATAAACCCAAGACTAAAGATAGGCTATACAAAGCCCAATTAATTTTATTTTCTTGTTTCATAGCTCGCAATAAAGCAGCACTTGATCCAAGGATTTCCACCATCCATAAAGTATATTGACGTGCCTCTTGAGCAAAATATAATTGTAGGGGAGACACAGCAATTAATGCCATTGCTATCCATCCCACAACGGCTGAATCAAATAACTCTAAACAGAGCCAATATACAGTAGGAAAAATCAATAAACTGATGATTGCTGATAAACTCCTCACTCCTGCCGGCGAATCTCCAAATACTTGCGCCCACAATCTGACCATAACGTAATACAAAGGGGGATGCTGTGGGTCTGAGGTGATTAAATAATTTACTGTATCAGCCACACCGCGATCTAGATTAATATGTTGATATTTGTCAAAATTACTAATGGGAATTATGCCTTGATTTTGAGAAACTTCCTGTTTCAACTCGTTTAATGTGTGTCCAGAAATTGCTACAGATGTCCAATTTTCATCACTGGAATAAATTTTTTGCCCTAAATTGGTAAACCGACAGAAAATACTTAATCCCATGAAGATTATTACTAAAATTTTTAACCAACTTGGGGGATTTGTTTTTGTTAGTAGTTGTGATTGGTTCATTTGATGATGTGAGAATTTTTTTTCTGATTAGAAGCTAATGGGTTTTCTTAAAGCGATCGCTATGCAGTTTTTCTTTCACCAACATAACTCGCATAGGAATTTTGTAAGACTCTAACTTATCTTGGCAAAAGGCTCGTAATCTGATCCGAAATTCCCGCAGAGATTCATCCGTTGTCAGACGAACCTTAGCGGTAACTATATTTCCAGTAATGGGATTTGCTTCACCCTTAACGGACACTTCTAGCACACCTTCCATAGTCTGTAAAACATTCTCTACTTCAGCAGGATAAACCTTTTGTCCACCAACATTAATCAATTCGGATTTGCGTCCGAGAATTTTTAGCCAATCACCGTCAATTTCCACCAAGTCTCCCGTCATGTACCAACCATCTGGTGTAAAAGGTGCTGGAGCATTTAAGTAGCCTAGCATGGCACTTTTGGCTTGAATTTCCAGCATTCCATTGACGATGCGGGTTTCATATCCTTCCCCACCCACCTTAAACCAGAGAGAATCAGAGGAACGGGATTTTGAACGCATGATACCCAGTTCGGTGAGTCCGTAGGTTTGATGGAAACGGATATTGGGAAAAAGCTGATTTAAATTGCTCAAAACGCTTTCTGGCATCACTTCTGTCCCATAGGTAACAATTTCTAAGGAACTAAGGTCGTATCTCTGGTGAACACCACCCAGAAGTAGAAGATTGAGAAAGGTGGGTGAGGTGGGTAATACTTGTATCCGATGCTTGGCGATCGCTGCTGCTACTGTTTCTGGAGAGTGATCTAAAGGTATAACTGCACATCCCCCATTGGCGAGAACGTGCAGGAGGGTGTTAATACCACCAATATGGTCAAATAATAAAAATAGTAGTGTTCTTTGGGCAGGTCTTACCGTTTGGAACTTCTCTTGCATTAAAATGAAATCATGGACAGCAGCTTTGCTTTTGCCTGTGGAGCCGGATGTAAAAATGATTAATCCGGGATGTTGGCGATCGCGCAGTTGATGCAGAAGCTCATGTCTAGCTTGAGTTCCAGTCTGCTCAATACTCACATTATCATCTAAGCCAACCTTGATGATCCATTCTACCTCTGCTATCTGACGCAACTCGTCCCGACTGGTTTTCATCTCTGCTGTTAACAGTGCCACAATGCAATTATGTTGGAGTAAGGACAATAACAAAGCTACAGAATTGGGTGAAAAATCTGCTTCCAAAGCGATCACTGCACCTTTGGGAACAACCTCCTTTTGCAATCGTTCCTGCCAAAATTTGACTAATTGCCCAAGTTCACTATAAAGCACCGAACGATAGCGAACGCATTGCGTCCCGGCGGGAACTAGCGCTCCGTAGGAGTCGCCCCAGATTAACGCCTCAGCATCTTTGGTCTGATCAAACCTCTCCAATAGAAATTCAATAGCCATCAGACACCCCCACACACAGTAGCATTGTGAATACAATCAACTATATAATCAGTTAGTGATCCCACAGTAGCTAATGGATTAGTGCTACTGGGAGTAATTTCAGTAATTGTACTAGTTAGATTCATCGTGAATCCCAACTCAGCCTCAATATCCTGCTCAATCGCTATCAGCAATGAGGTCAGTCCCAAAGAATCTATGTATCCACCACCCGCGAGAATATTAGCAGCCGCACCCTGTTCAATTTGGATACGACCCCAGCCTTGTGTAGTTACTTCCTGAATACAGTCCAGGACAATATCCTGAACAGTTTCGTTAATCTTGGCTTGTTCTGACATTTAAAATTTACCCCACTTTTGTTTTGCTTAACCAATCCTGAATCTGACAGTGGAACTCCTTCTCACGTTTGATCACCCCAGCCAGAAAAGTGATAAATTTTTGCACTTGAGTCTGATTGTCCTGGGAGTTTTTACGGACAATAATCAGAAATGATTTGTAAACCTCTTCCCACAATTGGATAATCACGAGAATCTCATCCACGAGTTCTGAGACAGGAAGATTGAGTTCTTGATCCAAATCATGGAGGAAGTCCCGCAAATAATAGCGACTCCAGCGCATATCAAAGAGGCATTTTCCCAAAGATTGCGGAATTTCTCCCGATGTGGAGTAATAAGCACAAAAAGCTTCATAGATATAAGTGTTGAGAGCAACACCTGATAAATAAAGTCTACCTGGTCTACTTCTTGTCCGCCCCTCCAGAAAAGCAGTATTGACTTTATTTAGAACATTGATTGCCACCGAATCAAACTTTTTATTTTGATAATGCTCTGCAATTGTCACATTGATAATACCGTAAGTGACTAAAAAAGAATAGCCCCTAGCTTGAGTAAATTCTGGAAACTGGAGATTCCCGCGCCAGAATTTTTCTAAGGACTCAAGAGAAATCGTTCCCAGAAACTTGTTAGGTATAGGGTCATAAATGAAAACCTCTTCAGATCCTATTCCCACCACAGTGATATAGTGATCACCGACCATAAAACTACCACCTAATGTAGAGTTAGTCGGCGGTTTGAGATAATTTGGATTATGAAAATCTGGACTATGTGGTAGTTCGTAAGTCGTCCCTGTAAGAATTACTGGTTGATTGCGTTTTATGGAGGCACTAATTTGAGCAAGTCCCTCTTGGAAGGAAGATTCACCGGTTGTAGTTAATTCAAATAGATCCATCCCCTCTCGAAAAAGCTTATATCCACGCTGCATCACCAGGTTCGGCACTACATCAGTGGTATCAACGCTAAACACAGGGATACTCCAAAAATCAGCATTAGGTAGGAGACTGAGTATACTTCGACCCTGATTCTGGCGTAAATGCAAATCTACTAATGGATAATGACATACGTAGTAATAGGGAAATTCCAATTGAAGTTGGGATGCAAGAGTGATTTTATCCATATCATTTTTTACTCTGAATGAAACCTCAAATTGTAGATTAGAGCTTAGACCAGTTTTCAATCCTATACTCAATAGATATATCTTTTTGCACTTGTAAAAACCGCAGTGGCATTGGTGAACCGTCCTTTTGACACTCAAAGTTATACATCTCACAGCTAAAAACAGTTGCTAGATTAAAACCCCGTGGCAAGGTATATTTTCCCTCATAGAAATTTCCGCTGGTTCGCTGTAAGGTCATAGTTCCAAAATGTATCTGCTCAACATTCGGAGTTTCATCTGGAACATGGGCGCGTAGATGAACTTGCACTTGATCAGGTAAACTAGGTACAACTTGGAAATTATCGGATGTTTTTACTCCTTGAGATGAAAAGGATACTCTGGTCATACCAGTGGAAAGTCCAGTCAATCGGTTGCCTGGTTGCACCTGCAAAATCTGTGGATCTTCCACATCATAGCTACCAGTAAGATCAGTACATCGTAGTCCAGTGTCATACTCTACAACCGGATTAACTGTTAATGGTGCGCTACCTACTCCCAGGACTTGATCACCTTGTAGTTCCACAGAAACAGGTGTCCCTTCCTTACCGAAAAACAACAGTAGTGGGTGTTTTAAGCGCTTACCCCAGTGAGTGTCTACGTGAGCAGCATCGGGTTCTAAATAGTAGAAAAGGTCAATATTAGGCACACAACCTTGAATAACTAGCACATCAACCAATTCTCTTACCGGGCGGGTATAAATTCCTTCCGCATCACCGACATCAATCCAGAGCATGAACTGTGGTTTTTGCATTGGCCAGGAGTAGAGCCAAGTATTACTATCAAAACTACGAACAGCCGGGGAAAGCATCCCTACTTTGCCAAAAACATCAGGATGGCGTTCGGCAATGTTATAGCTGACAGTTGCACCAGCACAAGAGCCGATTATGGCAGTGTGGGAGCGATCGCTCAAAGTCCTGAAATTATTATCTATAAAAGGCTTTACCTCTTGTATAATGAAACCCTCATAGGTATGACCTCCTAGTGCTTGATCTTTATACAAACCCGCATAATGCCAGTAATCAGATGTCACAGTAGCAGCAGCAGCAGCGATACCGACGACAATAATTTCATGAATTAAATCACCATGTAATAGTTGCTCAATTGTTTCATGTATTCGCCAAGATTCACCATCCACTTTTTTTGGCTCAAATAGGTGCTGCCCAGAGTGCATATAAAGAACCGGATAACTCCGAGTCAAATTATCTGCATAACTGGGGGGCAAATAGATATATAACTTGCGGACAAAACCTGAAATTTTTGAATCTAAATCAATTTTCTCAATCTTCCCACGCATTGGTTTTTCCTGGGTTTGATGAAATTTTCCGTTCATAAATTCTCTACAGTTTTTCTATCACCAACCAACAACTCCTCATCAATATGTTGGAAGTAAAAATAATTGAACAAAATGATGGACACAAATAACATCAGCACCCCTTCCATAATCATCAAAAACCCAATTCCCCGACCTGGACCTGTTTCAATTAATCTACCAATACTGTTAGCAAGTACGCCGTCAACATCCAGCATCGGTTCTAGAATTGTATCAGTCAGTGGACTAGCACTGAGAGTACCAAACGCTGCCCCCAAGCCTGTAATAGTGTAGAACAGTCCCAGTACACGCCCTTGAACATTTGGATGCACGCTATTTTGCCAAATTGTGGCATTAGTGCTGAGAATAATTGGCAGTGTAAAAAACGAAAGCGATATACCCAAGGTAATTAACGGGACAGAAGGTTTGAGACCAGCAATTACTAAAGCTATGCCATTTAAACTAGAAAATATAAACAAAGGAGAGATAGATTTTTTCCCACCTCCCCAGATACTCATAAAAATGCTGCCAGCAAGCATTCCACAGCCAGCGATTGACATGATACTGCCATAGGTTGTTGCTGTGGAAAAGGATAAAATGAGGGGATTAATTAAAACTGTAGTCATACCATTCACAAAAGAATTAATTGTCATGAATGCCAGCATGATAATCAAAAAAAGGCGAGAAGAAATATTTTCCCAGCCGTAAAAAATGTTATTAAAGATAGCAGTTATTCCTGTTATCGGGATAATACTAGGCTCAGGCTGAGGAATATCAATAATTAATAACGTTAAAAACCCAATCAAATAGCTGCATAAATCTATCATTAATAAGCCTTGAAGTTGGAAATTAACGATAATGATACCGGCTAATACTGGTGCTGCTAATTGTCCTACTGCTGAACTAAAATGTATTAAACCATTAGCTCGTCCCATCTGATTACTAGAAACCATCATCGGTAAAGCGGCAGCCTTGGCTGTCATTTGAAAAGAACCGCAGACTGAGGTAAAAAATGCAGCGACATAAGTATGCCAGAGTTGTAGATTGTCAGTTAGTAGCAGTAAGGCAAGTGTGAGTATAACAGTGGCTGCACCTATTTCACTGATAATAATTGTTGTTTTGCGATGCCATTTATCCACCAATGCACCAACAAAAGGAGTAATTAATACGCCTGGCAATATAGTAAAAAATAAAACTAGGCTTAATTGGGCAACGGCGTGAGTATTTTGATAAACCCAAATACTTAAACCAAATCCTGTGAGACGATTACCGATTTCAGATACAGACTGCCCTAACCAGAAAATAATAAAGTTACGGAGTTCACGAATCGGTTCAATGAGTTGATTAAGATGTTTCATCATTTGCATCTATATTTAGTGAGTTGTAAAAATTGGTTTTTCCATTTACGTAAAGTCTATAAACTCTCTTCTCTACTTTCCTGTTATATGTGTAGCTTAAAATCGCGCCCCGCCATCCACGTCTATAATGCTACCAGTAAAGTAGTCACATTCAATAATAAACCGTGCGGCCTGCCAGATTTCATAAGGTTCAGCAATACGCCCTAGAGGTATGGTAGCAGTCATTTCCGCTAAAGCATCTGGGGATACCCGACTCAGAATTGGCGTATTTGTTAACCCAGGTGCTATACCTGCTACTCGAAAACCGAAAGCAGCTAATTCCAAAGCCCATGTGCGTGTATCCGCATCTAGTCCTGCCTTAGAGGCACTATAATTAGACTGACCTGGATTGCCTGACCTGGTGACAGAGGAAATATTGATAATCAACGCAGGAGAAATATTTTGTTCAATGGCTAAAGCTGCAAACTCCCGTGCCATAAAAAAAGCACCGGTCAAATTTACATCAATTACTCGCTTCCATTGAGCCGTCGGTAGTTTACGCAACCAACCCTCTTCATCTTGTGTAACTAACAATCCATCTCTAAGTATACCTGCGTTATTAACTAGGGTATTAGCATATCCTATTTTTGAAGATGCTAAAGGTATAAAATCTTTAACACTTGATTCATTGGCAACATCTAAATGCAATCCGTAGATTTCTCCCGGTAATTCTACAGCTTCTGTTACTAAATTTTTTAGCCCATCCATATCTAAATCACCAGCAACCACCTTAGCCCCAGCACGAGCCATTTCTAGCGCGATACAACGCCCAATGCCACTAGCTGCACCGGTAACTATAGCTCTAATATTTTCTAATTTCATAAAACCTTACAGTCCATTTTCGTGTGTCAAAATTTGCTTGTCCATGTATAAAAATGTATCGTATTTCTGTTAGAATTATACAATGTCAAGTGTATTTTACGTCAACCTGAGAGTTTCTGAGCCTGAAAAATTTTTTAAATTATTTTTTTATACGTCTGGTGAAAATTTCAAAATTTATGATATTCTAATAATTGGGGTAAATTACTGACAATATAATATACAAAGAAAGTGAGAATACTGGGATATGTTTTTTGAATCTAGAGACTTTGAATTTATTGCACCTTTAGAAAATAACTGGCTAATGGTTCGCACCGAATTAGAACAACTCCAACCAAAAAACTTTATTGATTGGCCAGAAAAAAATATTTATAACCAAGGCTGGGAAGTGTTTGGATTATATGCTTTTGGACAAAGATTAGAGGACAACTGTAGATTATGTCCCGAAACAACCAAACTAGTTGAAAACATCCCCGGTATGATGTCAGCGGGTTTTTCTTCTTTAGCACCAGGGACATATATTGGACCTCATTTTGGGGCTACTAAGGCAGTTCTGCGCTGTCACTTAGGTTTAGTTGTACCGGATGATTGTGCAATTCGGGTAGATAAAGAAACAAAAAGTTGGCAGGCAGGAAAATGTCTAATTTTTGACGATACTTATGAGCATGAGGCCTGGAATAAATCTGACAAAACAAGAATCGTTTTACTTATTGACTTTAAGAGGCCGGAGTCAATTTTGACAGAGCCAATAAGCAGTAGTCAAGGGATTGATGAAGAGTATTGGTTAAATATTTTATCTCAAACTGAATTGTCAAAATAACTAGTGATTTAGTTGTCTTCTGTTCTATGGGTTTACCCTACTATGGAGCGATCGCAGTTGTTCAGAAAATTACTTAAGTGGTTTGATTTATGGAAGTTTATGTATTGCCTCTATCTCTTTCTCAAAGACAATTATGGTATCAGGAAATATTATCTCCTGGCAATATAGCTTATAATATTCCTATTGCCTTAAAGTTAGTGGGCAATCTTAATCGAATAGCTTTAGAAAATAGCTTTCGGGAAATCATGAACCGCCATGAAATTCTCAGAACAACCTTTGCTATAGAAAATGCAGAACCCGTTCAATTAATTCATTCAGAACGAGAGTTTCATCTCGAATATAAAATTATAGAATCACTTGCAGATAAGCAATCTGATCATCTCAAAATCATCTTAGAAACAGAATCGCGTCAACCCTTCAATCTCGTCAAAGACCAATTGATGAGAGTGATTTTATATCAAATATCAACACAGGAACATATTCTTTTAATAAATCTCCATCACATTATCAGTGATGGTTGGTCATTAGGAATATTTATTCAAGAACTGACACAATTTTATAGTGCTGCGGTTAAAGGTTCACATATTTCTTTGCCAGAACTACCGATTCAATATGGAGATTATGCCGAATGGCAAGAAACTTGGTTGCAAACACAGACAGTTCAACAACAACTAGCATATTGGGAACAAACCTTAGCGTCTCCCTTACCAGTTCTTGATTTACCTCTAGACAAAATCCGTCCAGCATCACAAACTTTTGATGGTGCAGTGTTACGTGAACCGCTATCAGCATCTATTACTAATTCTTTAGAAACATTGGCTAAAACTGAAGGTGTCACCTTTTTCATGGTGGCTTTAGCAGTTTATCAAATTCTATTATTTCGTTATTCTGGTCAAGATGATATTGTCGTTGGTAGTCCTTTTGCCAATCGTAGACGTAGCGAAATTGAAAATCTAATTGGTTGTTTTGTTAATACTTTACCCCTACGCAGTGATCTTTCGGGTCAACCTTCATTTCGACAATTATTACAGCGAATATCATCAACCTGCCTAGATGTTTACACAAATCAAGATGTTCCTTTAGAATTAATAACTGACAAACTAAAAATTAAGCGTGATCCTAGTCGTTCACCAATTTTTCAGACACTTTTTGCTCTACAAAATGCACCAAATGGCGAAATTCAATTACCAGAAATTACAATTACACCTATCTATCTTGACAATGGTGGTGCTAAATTTGATCTGAGTCTGATGTTAGAACCTGCGGCTGAGGGATGGATAGTAGCGCTAGAATATAATACTGATTTATTTACAACGGAAACTGCCCAACAAATACTCACACATTATCAACAATTGTTAATTGCTGTTGTTAATAATCCTGATGTTGATATTAACACTTTACCTCTATTAAGAACTAGGGAAAGACAAAAGCTTTTAGCATTAAGTTCTGCATTAGAATACACAAAATCAGAGACAACAAATTTAGTTGCACTATTTGCTAATATAGCTAATATTTATAGTGATAACGTAGCTGTAGTTGACTCAGAAAAAAAATTAACTTATCAAGAATTAGACCAACTCTCAAATATTTTAGCTGCTGCTTTACAACAAAAAGGAGTGGTTAGAGAAACACGAGTAGGGATTTTTCAAGAACGTAGTGTAGAGTTAATAATTTCTATACTGGCAGTTTTGAAAGCGGGTGGAACTTATGTACCCCTAGATCCTCATTATCCGCCAGAAAGGCTAGGTTTTATTGCTCAAGATAGTGGAATTAATTTACTATTAACAGTAGAGAATTTACTATCTACAATTCCGGTAAATATTGCGGAAATTTTGGTGATTGATAAGATAGAGTTTGCACCGAATGTAATTCTTACTTCTCAAATTCTCTCTCATCAAACGGCTTACATCATCTACACTAGCGGTTCGACTGGACAACCAAAAGGTTGTTTAGTCAGTCATAACAATGTTGTGAGACTGATGGAAAATACCCAAGCATGGTTTGAGTTTAATAGCAAAGATGTTTGGACAATGTTTCATTCTTTCGCTTTTGATTTTTCAGTGTGGGAAATGTGGGGAGCATTATTGTATGGTGGTAAATTAGTTATTGTTCCTTATTTAGAAAGTCGTTCTCCCACAGCTTTTCGCACTCTTTTACAACAAGAAGGTGTGACGATTCTCAATCAAACTCCTTCTGCTTTTCGGCAGTTAATCCGGGCTGATGAAGAATTTGCCGATAAATTAAATAGTTTACGAGTAATTATTCTTGGCGGAGAAGCATTAGAATTACAAAGTCTCAAACCTTGGATTAAACGTTATGGTGATAGTCACCCGCGTTTAATTAATATGTATGGGATTACAGAAACTACTGTTCACGTTACTTACCGTCCCATTCTAGAAGAGGATATTTTAGAAAATCGCGGTAGTGTGATTGGTGTACCGATTGCAGATTTATCTTTATATATATTAGATTCCGGTTTTGAACCTTCACCTTATGGTGTTCCTGGAGAAATCTATGTGGGTGGTATGGGCGTATCTAGGGGTTATCTTAATCGTTCTGCTTTAACAGCAGAAAGGTTTATTCCTGATCCTTTTAGTCAACAATTGGGAGCGAGATTATATCGGACAGGAGATTTGGCGAGAAGGTTGAGAAATGGTGATATTGAATATTTAGGACGCTGCGATTTACAGGTAAAAGTACGCGGTTTTCGCATTGAATTAGGTGAAATTGAAGCAGCTTTAACGGCACTTCCAGAGGTGTTAGAAGCTGTGGTTATTGTCTACTCAGAAGCTGAAGATGATCAGCGTTTAGTAGCTTATATTGTCTCGAATAGTGAGATTGACTACAATAAGTTACGGACGGATCTAAAAGAGAGTTTACCAGATTATATGATCCCGGCGGCTTTTATGGTGGTAGATGCGGTGCCATTGACTGCTCAAGGTAAGATTAATCGTCAAGCATTACCTATACCAGATTGGAATAAAGCGGCAGCTAGACGCAGTTTTACACCTCCACAAACCGATGCTGAAAAGGTAATTTGTCATGTTTGGGAACAAGTGTTAGGTATAGATGCTATAGGAATTGAAGATAACTTCTTTGATTTAGGTGGTGATTCTATTTTGGCCTTGCGAGTCGTTACAGAAATGCGTCGTCAAGGTTGGATATTAACACCCAAGGAAATTTTTCAAGAACAAACTGTAAAACGCCTATCTACTATAGTACAAAAGCAGAATTTGCCAGTGGAAACTACTGCTATAGTTGCCGGAGAAGTTCCTTTGACTCCTATCCAAAAATGGTTTTTTGATCTGAACATTCCCAATCCTCACCATTGGAATCAAGCTTTAGTTTTAGAAGTTCATCAATCTTTAGAAGCTTCAACAGTTGCATCCGCAATTCAATTAATTTCCGAGTATCACGATACTTTACGATTACGCTTTGAACAGAAACAAGGAGTTTGGCGACAGTTTTATGTAGAAAACAAAGCTACCCAAGAGGAGAATTTAACTTGGGAAATTGTTGATTTAGCTCTGAAAACAGAGTTAGAACAAAATACTATGATGAGGGAAGTTGGAGAGAGAGTACAGCGATCGCTAAATTTAACTAATGGACCTCTGGCTCGGTCAATTTGGTTTGATTTAGGAGAAAATCGCCCATCTCAACTTTTAATAGTCATTCATCACTTGGTTGTTGATGGTGTTTCTTGGCGGATTTTACTGCAAGATTTGGTGGAAGCAATCAGTGGTAGTCAACTTTCACCATCTACCTCATCTTTCCAACAATGGAGTCACTTTCTGCAAACCTATAGGAACTCTATAGATATTCAAGCAGAAACACAATTTTGGCTCAATACTATTCAAAAAGAAGCAGCAAAAATTCCCCTAGATTTTCCCCAAAGCTTAATAAATAACTCAGAGTCTTCTGTGAAAACAGTTGCTTGTAAATTAACCACAGCACAAACTCAGATATTTTTAACAAAAGCTAATAAAGCTTACCGCACCCAACCCCAAGAATTATTACTGGCAGCTTTAACGAAAACTTTGGGAAATATCACCCAAAAATCAAATCTCCAAATTATGATGGAAGGGCATGGTAGAGAGGAATTATCTTCAGATTTAGATATCACGCGCACCCTGGGTTGGTTCACCACTCTTTATCCTCTCAGTTTAGAATTGCCGGATATTAATTTAGAATCAGAAATCATTAAAACCGTCAAAGAAAAATTGCGTGCTGTTCCCAAACGCGGGTTTGGTTATGGACTTTTAAGATATCTTGAAGAGGGAACAGGGAACAGGGAACAGGGAACAGAGAATAGGGAGAAGGGAGAAAAGCCGAAATTTACCAATTATCAATCACCAGAAATTAGTTTTAATTATCTTGGTCAAGTACGCAGTGAAAGTGGTAAAAATAAAAAATTACTCCGCTTATTGAATTCAGAAATAGAACAAACTCGAAATCCTGAAGGCTTGCGTCCCCATCTTATTGATATTAACGCCATTGTTGTTGAGGGAGAGTTGCGGGTTGATTGGTTATATAGTTCTAAGTTACATCAAGAAGAAACAATTACTAAATGGGCGGATGAATTTCACAAAAATCTTCTAGAAATTATCAACCATTGCAAAGAAGTAGGTGTAGGTAGCTATACACCATCAGATTTTCCCCTAGTTAAAATTTCTCAATCTTCTGTAAATAAGCTCCAGGAAAAATATTCTCAGTTAGAAGATATTTATCCCCTATCTCCTTTGCAAGAAGGGATGTTATTTCACACAATATATAATTCAGAAGATGCTATTTACTTTGAACAAGTTACTGGTAAAATTATTGGCAAATTAGATGTTGACAACTTTAATTTTGCTTGGCAAGCTGTTGTAGATAGACATCCTATTTTGCGGAGTGCTTTTGTTTGGGATAACCAAGATACCCCTCTACAAATTGTGAGTAAATCTGTTGATTTTTCCATTGTCCAAAAAGATTGGCGTGATTTATCTTCTACTCAGCAAGAAGATAAACTTCAGGAATATCTCATCGCAGAACGGCAACAAGGATTTATTTTAGACCAATATTCTTTGATGCGGTTTAGCGTCATGCGCTTAGATAATTTTACCTGGCAATGGGTGTGGAGTCATCACCATATTACCCTTGATGGTTGGTCATTACCAGTTATTTTCAAAGAAGTTCTGACTATTTATCAATCAACCTGTCAAAGAGTTCCCCATTCTTTGCCACCGGTTCCTCCTTATCGCCATTATATTCAGTGGTTAGCAACTCGGAATTTGCAGGAAGCAAAACAATTTTGGCAGGAAAATTTAGCTGATGTTTCTACATCTACTCGTCTGTCTTGGCAGATACCAGAATCAGAATTTGATGTTAATTTACCTGCATATCAAGAAGTAGAATTACGTCTGAGTCAAGATGAATTTGCAGTATTGCAAAAGATGGCACAAAACCAGCGATTAACATTGAATACTGTAGCTCAAGGTGCTTGGGGAATTTGTTTACAAAAGCATGGCGCAGGGGAAGATGTATTATTTGGTGTTACTGTTTCTGGTAGGCCACCGGAATTACCAGAAATAGAAAGTATGGTGGGGTTATTTATCAATACTTTGCCAATGCGAGTCCAAATTAATCCTAGTTTATCTGTTGCTGCTTGGTTGCAAAATATTCAACAGCATCATGTTGAAATGAGAGAATATGAATATAGTAAATTAACAGATATTCAAAAAGAGATTCAAATAGGGTCAGGAGAGTCTTTATTTGAGAGTATTTTAGTATTTGAAAATTACCCTGTTGACCAAAGTTTAAAGGAACAAGGGCAAGATTTTAGAGTTGATGAAATCCAGTTTTATGAAAGAACAAATTATCCTTTAACGGTGGGTGTAATTCCTGATCAGGGATTATTATTAAAACTAAATTATCAAACTAGATTTTTATCGCCTTCAGCGGCTAGAATCATGCTGTTGCGCCTGCGGAATATCATGATGAATATGGCAGAACAGCCGAATGTGGCATTAGGAACAATCCCGGCGTTATCAAAACCAGAGCGATCGCAAATTATCAGTAACATTGCAGTTAATACTATTACCTGGGGGGATTTTCGTCCTGCTCATCAATTATTTGAAGAACGCGCTGATTTAAAGCCTGATAGCGTGGCATTGGTCTGTGGTGATAGTGAAATTATTTATAGTGATTTGGATAAATATGCCAATAATTTGGCAGCTAAACTCATCGCCACAGGGTTTGGATTTGAGTCCATAATTGGCTTATATTTTGATCCTTCTATTGAATATGTGATTTCTCTCCTGGCTGTGTTAAAAATAGGTGCAGCCTTTTTACCTTTAGATCGCAGTTATCCAGAAACACGACGGCAATTTATTGTAGAAGATAGTCAAACTCGTTTGATTTTAACAAAAACAGTTTCTGCACCAGGATTATTTCCAGATGATGTCAAAGTTATTGCTATTTCTGAATTAGATTTAACGGCAAATATTCCTCGTCCTTGCTTAAAAGTTAGACCAGAAAATCTGGCTTATGTGATCTATACATCCGGTTCTACAGGTAAACCCAAGGGTGTTTTGGTTTCTCACGCAGGGATAGAGAATCTGGTACGCAATCAAACTGCAAGTTTCGGTGTCACAGCCAAAAGTCGCGTTTATCAATTTGCTTCTTTGAATTTCGATGCGGCAGTTTCCGAGATATTTATGGCTTTGGGTAGCGGTGCAACTTTATATCTGCAAGAACAAGCAAATCGCTCTCCTAATGCTGCTCTATGGGAGACATTAACTGCATGGCAAATAACTCATGTTACCCTCCCTCCTTCCTTAGTAGCTGCTATTGAACCAGCAAATTTACCCAAATTGCAGACTTTGATTGTGGCAGGGGAAACGGTTTCTGGGGATTTATTGCGGCGTTGGAGTGGAGAGAGCCGCACCTGTTTCAATGCTTACGGACCAACGGAAGCTACAGTTTGCGCCAGCTTGATGAATTGTAGCAATTTGTTGAGAGAACCGAGTATTGGCAGAGCGATCGCTAACGTCGAAATTTACCTTCTTGACTCATTTTTAGAACCAGTGTCCCCTGATGTCACTGGGGAAATATATATTGGAGGTATCAGTTTAGCACGGGGTTATTTACACCGTCCCGATTTAACAGCAACCGCATTTATACCCCATCCTTTTAGTAAAACACCAGGGGCAAGACTTTACAAAACAGGCGATCGCGGTGTATATGATCTACAAGGTAATATCCGCTTCATGGGTCGTCAGGATGCCCAAGTTAAACTTAACGGATACCGCATAGAACTAGGTGAAATTGAAGCCGCCCTAACTAAGCATAAAACCGTAGATAGTGCGGTAGTTTTATTGCGCCAAGATTTACCCGGACGTAAACGCATAGTTGCTTACGCCCTAGCACCGCAAGACAACCCACCAACTAGTCAAGAATTAAAGGATTATTTAGCAGAAACTTTACCTGCATATATGTTACCTAGTGCAGTAGTGTTAGTTTCAGCTTGGCCACTCACACCTAACGGGAAAATAGATCGTCGAGTCTTACCCGCACCGGAAATATCAACTACACCAACCATAGCTAAAACGCCTACAGAGGAGATATTCGCGCAAATCTGGGCAGAAGTCTTAGGACTGGAAACCGTCAATCCTGATGATAATTTCTTTGAATTAGGAGGAGATTCGATTATCAGTTTGCAAATAGTTTCTCGCGTTCGTGCTGCTGGTTGGGAAATTAACCCCAAAGACATCTTTGAAGCTCAAACTTTATCACGACTTGCTGCAATAGCTAAACCATTAGCGCGGAAAATAGAAATTATTGAGCCGTTAACTGCTGTTGTTGACCTTTCCCCCATTCAGTATTGGTTTTTGAGCAAAAATTGGACTCATCTCCACCACTGGAATCAAGCAATAGCCCTGAATAGCAGTGAACCTTTAAATATAGATGCCTTGATTGTGTCCTTAAACGCCTTAGTTGCCCATCACGACGTTTTCCGCTTGGGATTCTCCCAAAATCAAGGACAATGGCAACAATTTTATACTGGTACTGCGAAAAGCCCACCTTTGCAAATTGCAGACTTTAGCGACCATTCACCCCAAACCCAACAAGAGGCTTTAACCGCAATTGTCGAAGCAGAACACGCAAGTTTTCAATTAGATAATCCGCCATTACTGCGGTTGTTATATGCTACCAATCTCAGCGAGTATGGTAACGTTTTATTTCTCTTTGCTCATCATTTAATTATAGATGGCGTATCCTGGCGAATTTTACTCACAGACTTAAACCAAGCCTATCAACGAACTATAGATGATCAACCCATTTCCTTACCATCAAAAACATCCTCCTATCGAGAATGGACTGCATCTTTGCGAACTTTAGCAGATTCTGATGCGATCATTAAAGATATCCCCTTTTGGCAGAACATTCTCTCAAATCCTGTCGCTACCTTACCCGTTGATTATCCAGTTATCAACGGTAAAAATACAGTAGACAGTACAGCCATAATATCTTACCAATTAACCCCAGAAGAGACAAATATTCTCCTCAAACAAGCAACTATAACCTATCATGCCAATATCCAAGAAATCATGTTGGCGGCATTATTTAAAACTCTCTGGGAAACTTATCAAGCTGACAATTGGCTCATTGATTTAGAAGGCCATGGTAGAGAAGAACTAATTGATCAATTAGATATTTCTAGAACAGTAGGTTGGTTTACCTCCCTCTATCCAATTTTACTACAGCAACCAGAAACCAATACCCATCAAGATACATTAATCAAAGCAATTAAAACTCAAATTAGAAATATTCCCCATCATGGCATCAGTTTTGGATTACTACGATATGTCAGTCAAAATAAAACCTTACAGGAAAACCTTAATTATGCTAATCAATCTGCTATCAGTTTCAACTATTTGGGGCAAATTGACAACAAATACCCAGGTAATCACCTATTTAATCTTAGTCATGTGCCTACAGGAACGGGGCTATTTGCTAAACAAGAACGTCCTCACCTGTTAGCAATTAATGCACGTATTCAAAACGATTTTCTGCAAATAGAATGGTCTTACAGTCAAAATATACATCAAAAACAAACCATCAATCATCTAGGAGAAAAATATGTGGAGAACCTGCGTTTATACCTCACAGATTCAACATCTAGTAATTCATCATTTTATAGTGCTACTGATTTCAACCTAGTTGATTTATCTGAAAACGAACTAGATTCGATTTTAGAAGATTTAGAATAACTCTTTTTCATGTTCTGCTTTTAATAAAACACAAGGTTAATTATGACAAGTCTCAAAGATAAAATCCAAGATATTTTTCCTCTTACTCCCTTACAAAAAGGACTATTATTTCATTCCCTCTATGAACCAGAATCAGGGGTTTATTTTGAACAATTACATTGTCAATTACAGGGAGATGTATCTATAGTCGCAGTACGTCAAGCTTGGCAAACTTTAGTAGATCGTCACCCCATTTTGCGGACTGCTATTGTTACCAAAGGACAAACAGAACCCGTACAAATCGTATTTCGCAATCTCGTATTTAATATCACAGAAGAAGATTGGCGAGGATTAAGTAGCATAGCCCAAAAAATCCGCCTTGAAGAATTTTTAGAATCAGATAAACGACAGGGTTTCGTTCTCAATCGTCCCCCCTTAATGCGAGTCAGCTTAATTCGGTTAGAAGAAGATCGTTGGCATTTAATCTGGAGTCATCACCACTTAATTTTAGATGGTTGGTCTTGGCCAATTCTACTGCGAGAATTTTTAATGCTGCATAAAGCAGCCAGAGAAAATATAAATATTTCCCTACCTAATGTCCGCCCCTATGGTGATTTTATTGCTTGGTTAAAACAGAAAAATCCCCAAGATGGTGAATTTTTTTGGCGTGAATATATGGGCGACTTTGAAAGTGCTACCCCATTATTAATGACTTCTAAAACCAAAGTCAGCGACACCTTTAAAGGTGGAGAAATTAACCAACTATTATCACCAGAAAATACCGCATTTTTACAAAAATTAGCCCGTAATTGTAGCGTCACTCTCAACACTGTAATTCAAGGGGCTTGGGCAATATTACTTAACCGCTATAGTCGGACTACAGATATTGTTTATGGCATTACAGTTGCAGGAAGACCTCCAGAATTGCCAGGGGTAGAAGGGATGATTGGACCCTTTATTAATACCTTACCATTTCGTGTCTTGATATCTGGAGAAGAAACTCTGGAATCTTGGTTACAAAAACTGCAAGCTAGAGCATCTTTAATGCGTCAATTTGAACATACTAGTTTATCAGACATTCAAAGCTGGAGTCGTGTCCCCCGTGGACAACAAATGTTTGAAAGTTTGTTAGCTTTTGAAAATTTCCCCTTTGACAACTCCTTAAAAACTGAAGATTTTGGTTTAAATGTACCAGAGTCATCCTTCTCTGAAAGTACCCATTATCCCTTAACTTTAGTAGTCGTTCCTGGGGAGATAATTTCTCTGAAGTTAAGCTACAATGCGGCTCGTTTTGATGCAGTAACTATGGAATTATTGCTAGAACAATTTAGCAATTTGTTGTTAAACATGGCCAATAATTCTCAAGCACTTTTGCACTCTTTATCACTGCTTGGCTATGAAGAAAGAGAACAGAAAACAGAAAAGAAAGAACAGTTACCAATTACCATTGCTGAAATCTTCACAGAAACTGTTAAGAAATATCCAGAACGCATTGCCCTAACTTATGACAATGAAAGCCTCACATATCAAGAATTAGACCGTCAGTCTAACCGCATAGCTCGATATTTACAATCATTAGGAATTAGTGCAGAAAAACGAGTAGTAATTTGTTTAGAACGTTCCCCAGAAATGATTATAGCCATGTTGGCTGTAGTCAAAGCAGGGGGAGTTTATGTTCCCGTTGATCCGGCATATCCTGATGATAGAATTGAATTTACTATTACTGACTGTGAAGCAGAATTAATTCTCACCACAACTAATATTACTGAAAAACTTCCAGACTCGACCATCAAAATTTGTTTAGATGCAGAAAATGCACCTTATTTGAATGTAAGCACAGAGGCTTTAATTATAGATAATATTGAGCCAGATTCAGGAGCTTATATTATTTATACATCTGGTTCAACAGGAAAACCTAAAGGTGTATTAGTCACTCAACATAATCTAACTCGATTGTTTAAGAGTACAGAACATTGGTTTAAATTTAACGAGCAAGATGTGTGGACATTCTTCCATTCCTTTGCTTTCGACTTTTCTGTGTGGGAAATTTGGGGAGCTTTATTTTATGGTGGAAAATTAGTCATTGTTCCTCATTGTGTGAGTCGTGACCCTCAAAGATTTTTACAACTACTACAAAATGAGCAAGTTACTGTTCTTAATCAAACTCCTTCGGCCTTTGCTCAATTATTAGCTTGTAAAGATGTTACTGTTAATTTATCAAGTTTACGTTACATCATTTTTGGTGGTGAAGCTTTGAATCTTGCAAGTCTGCGTCCTTGGTTTGAACATTATGGGGAAAATCAGACGCGCTTGGTGAATATGTATGGAATTACAGAAACCACAGTTCATGTTACCTATAGACCAATTAGCAAACAAGATGTAGATAATTCATCTGGTAGTTTAATTGGTCAACCAATTCCCGATTTACATCTTTATATTCTTGATTCTGATGGAAATCGTCTCCCAACAGGAGTAATTGGGGAAATGTATGTGGGTGGTGCGGGAGTTGCTCGTGGCTATTTAAACCGCCCAGAATTGACAGCAGAAAGGTTTGTTAAAGATCATTTTTCTTCAAGTTCATGCTTGTATCGTACAGGTGATTTGGGTCGTTTTCTGCCTAATGGCGATTTGGAATATTTAGGAAGGATAGATAACCAAGTTAAAATACGCGGTTTCCGCATTGAAATTGGCGAAATTGAAACTGCTTTTTCTCAGTTTCCTGCTGTGCAAGAAAATATTGTTGTAGTTGCGACTGATGCAGAAACAAATCAAAAACGGTTAATTGCCTATCTGGTTTGTACTTCTGAACAACAACCAACTATTGAAACTCTGCGAAATCATCTGCAACAGCTTTTACCGGACTATATGATCCCGTCGCAGATAGTTTATTTAGATAAATTTCCCCTCACTGCCAACGGTAAAATAGATAGAAAATCCCTACCTGTACCAGAAATTAATCGAGAAAATATAGGGATTGAATTTGTCCCACCAGCCACAGAAATTGAGCAAAAAATAGCGGAAATTTGGCAACAGGTTTTAGGTATAAATCGAGTTGGCAGATTTGATAATTATTTCGTTTTAGGTGGCGATTCTATCCGCAGTATTCGGGTTTGTTCTCTAGCACAAGCCGCTGGATTAAACTTAAAAATTGAGCAAATATTTTCCCATCCTGTTTTATTGGAATTAGCGGAATTTTTGGAGACAGCAGCAACAGTAGAAACTCAAGTTTGGCATCAAGAACCGTTTGCTTTAATTACCGATGCAGATAGAGAAAATTTAGAAAATATTGCCATTGATGCTTATCCTTTAGCACAATTGCAAGCCGGAATGTTATTTCATGGTGAATATTCTCAGAGTTCAACAACTTACCATGATGTTTTTAGTTTTCGGATTCGTATACCTTTTGATTTGCAAGTTTGGGAACAAGCTTATGGTCAAATGTTTGCTAGACATAGGGTATTAAGAACGGCATTTTATTTAGCTGAATTTAGTCAACCAACTCAGGTGATTGTTAAAGATGTACCCGCAAAGGTGATTTTTGCAGATTTAACTAATTTATTGCCATCAGCACAAGATAATTATATCAAAACCTTTATTGATCAAGAACGAGTAAGTCGGTTTGATTATAAAAGTGCGCCGTTAATGCGTTTTCATATTCATTTGCTGGATCAAAATGTGATGGAAGCAACTTTTAGTTTCCATCATGCCATTATAGATGGTTGGAGTTTTGCTAACTTTTTAGCAGAATTAACAGGTTTATATCTAAATTTAATGGGTAAGGGTGTGCCGATTTTACATCCTCAAACTAATTTAGAATATTCTCGATTTATTGCTTTAGAACAACAGGCTTTACAAGATCAGAAAAAAAGGGAATTTTGGCAACAACAACTGAAGGAAATTTCTTTTACTAAAATACCTCGTTTACCGATAACAGTTTCCTCGGAATCACAATCAAGCATGGGGAAAATTGATCTAACTTTATCAGACACAATTTCTCAAGGTTTAAAAGATGTATCTCATCAATTGGGTGTACCTTTAAGGACTGTATTGCTGGCGTTACATCTACATATTCTGGCTGTTTTTTCAGGAGAAGAAGAAATAGTTACAGGTTTGGTAAGTAACGGTAGGCCAGATGAAACAGATAGCGATCGCATTTTAGGACTATTTTTAAATACCTTACCATTACGGTTAAAATTACCTCGTGGTTCTTGGGTAAATTTGATTAAAGAAACATGGCGGGCTGAACAAGCATTAATGCCAAATCGTCGTTTTCCTTTAGCAGAACTGCAACGGCTAAATGGTAATCAACCTTTATTTGAAACTTCTTTGAATTTTGTGCATTTTCATGTTTACAAAGGATTACTAAATTGGCGAGAAGTTGAATTACTAGAATCAACATCTTTTGAGGAAACAAATATTCCTTTTGCAGTTACTTGGAATGAAGAGGTGGCTGCTGTTAACATCAGTTTAAATATTACCTACAACAGTCAGGAACTGACCGCAGCACAAATCAATAACATTGCTAATTACTATCAAACCAGTGCAGAATTATTGAGTAAAAATCCTCAAAAAAATAGAGAATATTTGCTCACACCACAGGAAATTTTCACGAATGATAAAAATGATCAATTAGAAATTACTCCAGTCCATGAAATTGTCACTCAACAAGCAGCCGTAAATCCTGATTCTATTGCTGTTATTTGTGAAGGAGAAGTTTGGACATATCAGCAATTAAACCAAAAAGCTAATCGCCTGGCGCGGTTTTTACAAAAGCATGGTATTAGTCATGAACAACCTGTGGGTATTTGTTTAGAACGTTCCTTAGATATGGTTTGTACCATGCTAGGTGTCCTGAAAGCAGGTGGTTGTTATGTACCCATAGACCCCCATTATCCCGCTGCGCGTATCCAATCTATGTTGGAAGATGCCAAGGTTAATTTATTACTAACTCGGTCAGAATTAAAGGTCAATTATGGTGAAACTATTTGTCTGGATATCTACAAAGAAGAAATAGAAACCCAATTTACTGACAACTTAGAAATTACCGTTTTTCCTGACAATATTGCCTATATCATTTTTACTTCTGGTTCAACTGGTAGACCAAAAGGTGTAGCTGTTTCTCACCAAGCATTAGCCTATCACCAAAATTGGTTTTTAGAGAATTTTACAGTTAATAATCATGATATAGTTCTGCAAAAAACACCATTTAGTTTTGATGCTTCCGTGTGGGAATTTTGGACACCTTTAATGGTGGGTGCAAAACTGGTTATGGCTAAACCAGGAGGACATCAAGATCCAGCTTATTTGGTGAAAACAATACAACAAGAAAATGTCACATTGCTGCAATTAGTACCCAGTTTATTAGAAATCATCTTGGGTGAACCTAAATTTTCTCAATGTTCTAGTTTGCGATTAGTTTTTAGTGGTGGAGAAGCACTGAAAAAACGGGTTTGGCATGATTTTAAAGACAATTTAGCTATTCCTTTAATCAATCTTTATGGACCAGCAGAAACGACAATTGATGTGGCTGTTCATGATTGTCGAGAAAATGAAAATGCTGATATTATTCCCATTGGTGAACCAGTCACCAATACTAAGTTATATGTTCTTAATTCTCATCTGCAACCTGTACCAGTGGGGACACCAGGAGAGTTATTTGTATCTGGATATCAATTAGCGCGTGGTTACTGGAATGCACCAGGAATGACTGGGGAACGGTTTTTACCCGATCCTTTTGTGGAAGGTGAAAGAATGTATCGCACAGGCGATCGCGCTCGTTACTTACCAGATGGTACAATAGAATTTCTAGGACGTGCAGATCAACAGGTAAAAATTCGGGGTTTCCGCATTGAAACTGCTGAAATTGTCGCTGCTTTAGAACAACAAACTTGGGTGAATCGTGCAGTGGTTAAAGCAATTACTACTCCAGGAAAACCAAATCGGCTGATTGCTTATTTGCAACTACAAGAAACAATCACAAATTGGCAAAAGGTTTTGCGGTTGGAATTAGCACAGATTCTTCCCGATTATATGATTCCCGCTTTCTTGGTGAAGATTGAAAATTGGCCATTATTACCAAATGGCAAAATTGACATTAATTCTTTACCAGATCCAGAAATTGCAGAAACAACAAGGGAAGAATATATAGCCCCAGAAAATGAAACAGAAAAGATTTTAACTCAACTGTGGGAACAGGTATTACAAGTATCTCGTATTGGGGTGACAGATAACTTCTTTGAATTAGGTGGAGACTCAATTATTGGATTACAAATTATTGCTAAAGCCAGGGATTTAGGTTTTTATTTCACACCTCAAGATTTATTTAACTATCCCCAGGTCAGTGATTTGGCTAATCATGTCAGGAAAGTTGATAATCGCCCTGCAAACTTACCAACTATTGAACAAGGTGAAATTCCTTTAACTCCCATTCAAAATTGGTTTTTTCAACAATCTTTAGCTTATCCAGAACATTGGAATCAGGCTATTTTATTGGATATCAAACCACAATTCAATATTGCCAAATTCCAAAAAGCTGTAAATCAACTTGTCACCAAACATCCAGCTTTCCGGTTAAAATTCCGCCAAAGTGAAACAGGTTGGATACAAGAATTAGATCCTAATATTCAAGGTGTAAATTTGGATATTGTTGATTTAACAAATATTCCTGAAACTGAATTATCTGCACAACTGCAAACCATAGCCACTAAGTTTCAAAGCCAACTTAATCTAGAAACTGGTACTCTGTTCCGTGCTGTCTATTTCCAAACAGCAGCAAACACAGCCGATAAACTATTATTGATTATTCATCACCTCATAGTTGATGGTGTTTCTTGGCGTGTGATTTTGCAAGATTTAGCAGCGAAAGTTGTGGAAAATATGCCTCAATCTTTGCAAAAGCAGAGTGTAAGTTTTCCACAATGGAGTAATTATTTACAACAAACCATTCAAAGTGCTAATTGGGAAAAAGATGTTGACTTTTGGAAACACCAAACTGTAGATAATTTCACATTACCCCTGGATTTACCTAATAGCTTGCATGGCGACGTAGGAGACATAGAACTAGCAAATAATACAGAAAATTCGGCAACGCAAATTGAGTGTAATTTCACCAAAGAAGAAACGGATAAACTATTATTTGATATCCCTCGTACCCGCAAAGCACGCATTCAAGAAGTTCTCCTCACAGCACTTTTAGCAGCAGTTAGCGAATGGATTGGTAAATCAGAAATTGTCATTGCTTTGGAAAGTCATGGTAGAGAAACCACTTTAGATATATCTGATGCTGTTGGCTGGTTTACATCTCTATTCCCCTGCAAATTAGCAAAATCAAATGGCAATATTTTAGATAATTTAGCCACAACTAAAGAACATCTCAGAAACTTACCCAATAATGGGTTTTCTTACGGTATTCTCAGTCAAAAACCAGAATATGCTGCTATTTTATCGCCCATTCCCCAAGGGATTATTTTTAACTATTTGGGACAATTTGACGAACAAATTACACCAGATGCACCATTTACACCTGCTGTTGAAGATACAGGAATTTCTCGACATCCAGAAAATCAACGTGCTTTTCAATTAGAAATAACTGGTTTAATTGCTAACGGTAAATTGCAAATGCGATTTGGTTTTAGTAAAGCCTTACATCAAGAAGTAACTATTCACAATCTAGTAAATAGTTATCAAAGATGTTTAAGAGATTTATTAACAGCTAGTGATTATCAAGCTGAAAGTTGGCAACCTAGAGATTTTCCCTTGGTTAATTTAACTCAGGAACAATTAAATATAGCTGTCGAGGGAACTACTGATTTAGAAGATATTTATCCTCTAGCACCAGTGCAAGAAGGTATTCTTTTCCATACTAACTATGAAACTGATAAGGATATTTACCTGCAACAAGTAACAGGTAATATTGAAGGAAATTTGGATGTAGAAATATTTAAAACTGCTTGGGAAAGCTGCATTAATCGTCATTCTAGCTTGCGTACTTCCTTTATTTGGCGATCGCTTCCTCATCCTGTAGCTAGAGTGCATAGTAGTGTAAATTTGCCTTTTATCGTCGAAGATTGGCAGAATTTAGGCGTTAATGAATTAGAGTCAATGTGGACAGATTTATTAACAAATGACCGTCAACAAAACTTATCCACAGAAACAGCACCTTTAATGCGGTTAACGTTAGTAAGAACCGAATCCCAAAAATGGCGATTCTGTTGGACTCATCATCATATATTGTTAGATGGTTGGTCTTTACCTCTAGTTTTTGGCGATGTCATTGCTTTTTATCAAGCACAACAAAGTCATCAAGTTTTGCATTTATCACCAACACCAAATTATCGAGATTTTATTGTCTGGTTAAATCAAAAAGAAACTCACACAGCAGAAGCATTTTGGCGGCAAGAATTAGCAGGTTTACAGTCTGCAACTAGCTTAGGATTAATAAATCAAAAATCTACTGATTACCAAATTTTAGAAGCTACTATTGCGCCGGAAATTTACACACAACTGAAAACCTACGCCAATAAAAATCAAATTACAGTCAATACTTTAGTGCAAGCCGCTTGGGGAATTTTGTTGAGTAAATATAGTGGTGCTGATGAAGTTGTTTTTGGGATGACGGTTTCAGGAAGGACAACAGAATTGTCAGGTTTTAGTGAGATGGTGGGTTTGTTTATTAATACCCTACCTTTGCGGTTAAAATTTGATGCAGCCACACCTGTGCAAAAATGGTTAAAAGAAGTAGGCGATCGCATTTTATCCATCAATGAATATTCCTACAATCGTTTGGTAGATATTCAAGGTTGGAGTGATGTCAACAGAGGGGAGTCTTTATTTGAGTCTATTGTGGTTTATGAAAATTACCCCGTAGGCGAAAATTTACGTAACCATCCCGGTGACTTGGTAATCAATGGTGTAGAGTCTTTAGAAAAAAATCATTATCCTGTCAGTCTCTACGCTTTACCAGGAGAAGATCTAACCCTAAAAATTGCCTTCCAAAAAAATATAGGGACGGTAAAAGAACGGGAGCAATTATTACAGCAACTAACCCATATTTTAACCACCTTTGCCACCAAATCACCACAATATATTGGTGAAATTGGTCTGCGAACTTCCCCTGACCAACCAATTACCCATCATCCATTACCAATTAGTACCATCCTAGATTTATTTAGCCAACAAGTCTCACAAAATCCCGACTCCCCTGCTATTCTTCAAGGTAAAAAATGGTTAACATATCGTGAATTAGATCAAAAATCTGATCAAATTGCCCAAGCATTAATCCAGTTAGGAGTCAAACAAGAAACATTAGTAGCTGTATGTTTAGAACGCCATGCAGGTTTAGTCATGGCATTGTTAGGAATTATCAAAACTGGTGCAGCTTATTTACCACTAGATCCAGCCTTCCCAAGCGATCGCTTACAATGGATACTTGCTGATAGTCAGGCTGGGGTAATCCTCACAGAATCTCAAATTGCCCCCCACATACCCACATCATCAGCCCAAATCCTCTTACTAGAAGCAATACCACAAGATCCAACAGTCATTTCTCCACCGCAAACACCCTTAAATTTAGCATACACAATTTACACTTCTGGTTCGACTGGCAGACCCAAAGGAGTACAAATTCAACATCAATCTTTAGTGAATTTCCTCCTCAGTTTCCAAGCCAAACTACAATTAACTGCGGCTGATACCCAAGTTGCGGTAACAACAATTTCCTTTGATATTGCCGGTTTAGAATTATTTTTACCCTTAATTAGTGGTGCAAAATTAGTTCTAGCTGACAGAGAAACAACCCAGGATGGATTTAAATTAGCTCAATTGTTGCAACAATCTCAAGCAACAATTATGCAAGCCACTCCCACAACTTGGAGATTACTATTAACCGCAGGTTGGCAACCACAAAATGACTTTTGCGCCCTCTGTGGTGGGGAAGCAATGCCAGGAGAATTAGCGGCTTCTCTCTTAGAATCAAAGGTAAATCTGTGGAACGTTTACGGACCTACAGAAACTACTATTTGGTCAGCCATGAAAAAGGTAGAGCAACCAGAAGATGCCCTTTCTATTGGTCAGGGAATTACTAACACATCTTTGTATATTTTGGACAGGGGTTTAAATCCACTACCAGTAGGAATTGCTGGTGAATTGTACATTGGCGGCATGGGACTAGCGCGAGGTTATCGTGGCAATCCAAGACTGACATCAACAACATTTATACCTAACCTATTTTCACAACAACCCGGAGAGCGTTTGTATCGCACTGGAGATTTAGCACGGTGGCTACCAAATGGAGAAATTGAATTTTTAGGAAGACTCGATTATCAAGTAAAAATCCGTGGTTATCGCATTGAGTTGGGAGAAATTGAAACTGTTCTAGAAAGTCATCCAGCCATTACTCAAGCCATTGTCCAAGCAATTGGTGAGACTTTTACAGATCAAAAGCTTGTGGCTTATTTAGTGGCTAAATCTGATAACTTGCGTGGCGTAGCCATTGAGGAAACACCAACAATAGAAACCCTGCGCTTATATCTCTCGACAAAACTGCCCGATTATATGATACCTTCGGCTTGGGTCTTTTTAGATACTATGCCTCTTACCGCTAATAATAAGGTAAATCGCCGTGCTTTACCCATACCTACTCAAGCAGATGCACAAGTAGATTATTTAGCACCCAGAAATCCCATTGAAGAAGCATTAGTAGAAATGTGGCAAGAATTACTCAAAGTTGAAAAAGTGGGGGTAAAAGATAACTTCTTCCATTTGGGGGGACATTCGCTGTTAGCTGGGCAATTTCATGGACGGATTAAAAAAGTATTTGCCGTTGATTTGGCATTAAGAGAACTATTTTCTACTGTAACTATTGAAGAAATAGCGCCACTTCTGGTAGAAAGAGAAACCAAATCAGGAAATACAGAAAAAATTGCTAAAGCCTTTTTACGTCTTAAACGCATGACACCAGAAGAAAAAGCCCAATTATTACAAGCCAAGCAGCAACAAAATTAACCCAAGAAATTAACCAACATGAAAAAACTACTTGTCACTGGATCATCAGGATTAATTGGTTCGGAAGTCTGTGAATATTTTGCTCAAAAAGGTTGGGCAATTCACGGTATTGATAATAATCAAAGAGCCGTATTTTTTGGTAATCAAGGGGATACTCGTTGGAATCAAAAACGGCTAGAGTCGAAAATTAAGGGTTTTGTGCATCATGAAATTGATATCCGCGATCGCACTGCTATTTTAGACTTAATTGATAGTCTTAGACCAGATGCGATCGTGCATACAGCCGCCCAACCCAGTCATGATCTAGCCGCCAAAATCCCTTTTGATGATTTTGATACCAATGCTGTAGGAACACTCAATCTTTTAGAAGCAACTCGGCAATTTGTTCCTTCAGTTCCCTTTGTGCATATGTCAACCAACAAAGTTTATGGTGATGCACCAAATGAAATACCGATGCTGGAGTTAGCAACCCGTTGGGATTATGCTGATCTTACTTATCAGCATGGTATACCCGAATCTTTTCGCATTGATCAATCCAAACACTCCCTATTTGGTGCTTCTAAACTTGCAGCCGATATTATGGTTCAAGAATATGGGCGTTATTTTGGCTTAAAAACCTGCTGTTTACGTGGAGGTTGTCTAACAGGTCCTAATCATTCTGGTGTAGAACTGCACGGTTTTTTGAGTTATTTAGTCAAATGTAATTTAGAAGATCGTACTTACAAAATATTTGGATATCAAGGTAAACAAGTCCGAGATAATATCCATGCTTACGATGTTACCCGTTTTATAGAAGAATTTATGGCAGCACCACGTAGTGGTGAGGTTTATAATTTAGGCGGGGGAAAAGAAAATACCTGTTCAATATTAGAAGCTTTTGAAATCGTGGCTGCATTAACAAATAAACCAATGGTATATGAGTATGTGCCAATAAATCGGGAGGGTGATCATATCTGTTACTATAGCGATTTACGCAAAATTAAAGACCATTATCCTAATTGGTATATTACCAAATCCTTAAACTCAATCTTTGCTGATATTGTTGCAGCTTGGAGAGATGAAATTTGCATGAATTAAGCTGTTATCAAAAAATTAGGTAAAACCCCATCCTGATCAGGATCTATCTTGATAACTTTCTATATACAACAGGGAACTTAAATATGGGTCGTGTAGTTTTTTTCAACGTTTCCGCAGCCGGTCATGTCATCCCCACCTTGGGATTAGTGAAAGAATTAATTCACAGAGGTGAGGAGGTAATTTATTATGAAGCTCCTAATTTTCAAGCAGAAATTGAATCTTTTGGAGCTAAATTTCGTTCTTATCCACCGCTAAATCCGGAAACAGCACCACCAGCAGAAAATGAAATGTCTTTAGTCCCTTCCTTAACTTGGTGCGCCCATCAAATGTTGCCAGAATTGCTGGAGTCAGTACGTGCAGAAAAGCCAGATTATATTATTCATGATTCCCTCTGTCTTTGGGGAAGATTAGTAGCCCAAATCCTGAATATTCCTGCTGTTAATTCCATTGCTACGGCAGCTTTTACTCCTCAAACTTTCTATGAATGTCCTTGGCTAAGAAAGAAATTACCAGGATTTTTAAAACAGGCTGCTGCTGGGATGAAACATTATCGTCAATATCAGCGAGAACTACGAGGAATTTATGGTATACCACCCATTAAATTTGTGGATACCTTTACCAATATTGAACCGCTAAACTTATGTTATTTACCACCAGAATTACAACCCTATAGTGATAAATTTGACGAGCGTTTTCATTTTGTTGGCCCTTGTAATCCGGTGCGAGGAATGGAATATGATTTCCCAATGGAACAACTGCAAAAAGATAAGTTGATTCTAATTTCCTTTGGCAATATTCATGACCCCGGTGTGGAATTTTATCGCAGTTGTCTTCAAGCCTTTGGCAATACAGACGCTCAAGTAGTGATGATATTAAGTCCTGCTATGGATGTAACGCTGCTAGGAGATATTCCAGATAATTTTATTATTCGACCTACTGGTACTGTTCCTCAATTAAAAATATTAGAACGCGCCAGTTTATTTATTATGCACGGAGCAGGTGGCGGTGCAAGGGAAGCTGTTTGGTATGCAGTACCAATGATTGCAGTCCCCCAAACTTATGAACAGGAAATAATTTCCCGTCGCATTCAGGAGCAGGGTGCAGGAATTATGATGATGTTAGAAGATGTTACTGTAGAAAATTTGCAACAGACAGCACAGCAGATTTTTGATGATAGTTCTTTTGGAGTCAATAGTGGTCTTTTAGGTGATGCTTGTCGCGCGGCTGGAGGTGTAGAACGAGCAGTAAATGAAATTTGGCGATATGTGTATGAAAAGAATAGCAATTAGAATATTGGTATTAGAGGATATTTAAAAACTTTTTTATGTGGGATCTCACACTTGTAGATTCCACTAAATCAGCATTTTTTAGTGTGTAAACTATATAATATCTTGGAAAATCGGTAAATTCTTCATAATTTTAGTTATGGAAATTGTCACTACAAGTAATCCTCCAAATATTAAATAATGAACATAATGAGGATAAGGTTGTTCTGGAAATAATCGAATAATTATGAATATCAAGAATATATGTAGACAATAAATACCCAAAGAAAAATCAGAGATAATTTTAATTATTAAAGGAGGTAAATGTCTGATTTTTAGCGAAATTAAAGTGACTAACCAAGAGCAAAGAACTAAAGATACCCTAGAATAAATTGGTAAACCTTCTTTGTTAGCAACACCCCAACCCCATATTATAGGCTGGTTAAAATATCGCCACTCAATGACAAAAAAGCAAAATAATAAAATTATTAAAGACCAAATTTGTGGATTATTGAGATTATAATTAGAATCAATTTTCTTTTGTAATAAAGATTTGCTAATTAAAAAAGAAGAAAATATATAAGGTATAAAATTGAGAGGATTATAAACATCAGTTAAAATAGGAAACTTTCCACCCAGTAAAATTTGGATTAAGGGTAAAAGCAAAAGAATAACGCAGGAAAATATTAAAAATATATAAGATATTACTTGATTATTTATTTGATTATTGGTGTCATTGTTTTCAATATAAAAAGCAAATAATTCAGCTAAGGCAGTTATGAAAAATAATGAAAACAAAAAATAAAAAACTGCTGAGTTTCCATCTGTCAAAATAAAAACTATACCATCTTTAATAGTAAATTTAATGTTGATTAAATCTTTAATAGAAGTTAAATTTATTTTGTTAAAATGGGATATTAAGGAAAATAGCTGATAAAACAAACCCCAAAAAATATACAATTTAATTAGTCTAAACAATCTTTTTTTGAGAAAATAATCCGGCTGCTGTTCTCTCTTCAAAAAAAACAGAATCAAAGATATTTGCAGGAACAGAGGAACAGCCAAATCAAATAAGTTGAAAATCAGGATACCATGTATTATTGGATATTCATCAAATATGCAACTTATATTACTATGTAATGCAATAACAAAAATACAACTGATAGCTCTCAGATAATCAAAAGCGTAAATTCTTTCTAAATTGGAGTCAGGTGGGTTCATAACAATTTCTTGGATAGCCAGATTTTCTAATCAATTAATATATAATTCCACTGAAAAGAGAGTAGGTATTAAATTCCTGCAAAATTCTTAATTTTTTGCCAAATCAGACCAGGTATTTGTGATTTCTGACATATCATAATGTAGTTGAGAGATATTACCACCAGCACCCATCCACAGATTTGTAATAATAAATAATTTTTTATCAATATAATCTGGAACTTCAATATCTGAAACCAGTTCGGGAAAGGTGTCCTTAATGGGACTTTGCTGAAGATAATAATATTCGTCTGTTGTTTTTTCCTCAAGAATCCAATCTGTGAAGTCAGTAAACTTCATTTTTTTACTAGGTATAGTAAAGTCTATTTTAGGATCAAAATTGAATATCTTGTTTTTGGAAAAGTTGACATTAATTTCTTTATGACCTACAACATCCTTTAAATAATCAACTGACCATGAAGAATATGCTTTCCAATCAGTTATTTTACCAGTAATAATCACTGGTTTCCTGGAAGGGAAAATTTTTCGTTTAAACTCATCTAATGTAGGTTGATAAATGCGCTCAATTTGATTTAGTGATGTTTTGTCAAAATTATTTTTTACACTAATATTCATAAATTTTTCCTGACGATTAAAGTGGAACTTTTAGTGGGTTAAGAAGATAATGAGGACTATAGCCAATATGAAATAATTATACTTTACTTTGTACAAAAGAGCGGAAAAACCAATATGGCTCTAAAATTATACCGAATAAAACTCTAGCTATTTGGTGTTTTTTAGGCAACCAAGAAGTAGTCATGTGGTGTATGGTATAAGTCTCTGATGTCTGCCGACTTTTGAAGATTTTACCATTAAGTTCCATTGGCGCACCGGGTTCAAAAATGTACCCTGGACATACAAGAACTGTAGGGTTTTCATGAAATTTACCTGCTACTACACAATCATTTAACATGATTGGTCCGGTACTGTAGCCAACATAAATAGGCATAGTTTTATTGTCTAAATTATGTTGACGTTTTTCTAATTCTTCAAATACTTTCAGCCACAGGGGATGATTGGGAATACTACCCATAATTGCATTACTAAACCCCACTAACTTTGATAATACAAGCTCGAAATCTGCTAATAAATCATCAAGTGGTTTAAGGGATTCAACATCCATATCCAGATAAAATCCTCCGTAGTGATAAAGGATAAAATAACGAATAGCATCACGACGTTGAATATCATGGGGATAACCGTCAAATACTGGTAGAAACCAGGAATAATGTGCTTCCATAAATTGTCTGGCTTTGGCTTCATCCCAAAATTGATGTTCCCAATGAGGATGATTTTGCAGAACTGTTTGATGATAAAGGCGATATTTTTCTGGTACTGCTGCTTCTCCTAGAAAGAAAATCTGATGGATGATTTTGGGAATTTTATTCATAGATTTAGTTATTGATTGGATGCAATGCAATCAAGGGCGCAGGCCCTGCGCCCCTACAGGGCTTTCGATTTACTGAATGTATCTCATTCGAGTGGTTGTTTAATTTGATGATTCTTGCATGGCTTTACGTAAACTTAAAGGACGCATATCCGTCCATACTTCTTCAATATAAGCCAAACATTCAGTTTTAATACCTTCTTTACCCACAGATTTCCACCCTAATGGTAGTTCCTGTTTCCATTTAGGCCAAATTGAATATTGTTCTTCATGATTGACTACT
Organism: Dolichospermum sp. UHCC 0406; assembly: GCF_009712025.1. Classification (NCBI taxonomy): domain Bacteria; kingdom Bacillati; phylum Cyanobacteriota; class Cyanophyceae; order Nostocales; family Aphanizomenonaceae; genus Dolichospermum; species Dolichospermum sp. UHCC 0406. Next base: position 18,265 of record NZ_VILA01000012.1, on the reverse strand, counting down.
ACAAGATAGATAGTTTCGTCGTTTTGTTCGTTGTTACTCATGGTTTTTTATTTCCTTGATCTTATTGATTGGATTATATAATGACAGAACAAAATTACACAGATTAAATTTGATTTTGTCCAAGGACTTGTTATCTATTGTCTTTAACTAAAGTACCATCATCACTTAAGTTGACAGAACGTCTTTGTCGGTTGGCTTTGGGGATATCAGTGGTTGTTGATGCTGTGGGAGAATTTGCTGGTGATAAAGGGATACCTTCGGTCAGCTTGGCGATCGCTTCTGGGGTACGATTACTAAATAACTCCGATAAGGGAAATTCGCTGTTGTATGTTTGACGCAGACGCATGGCTAGTTGTGTTACTAACAAGGAATCTCCACCAATTTCAAAGAAATCATCGGTCACTCCCACCCGTTCTAGCTTTAATAAGGAAGCCATGAGGTTACAAATAGTTGCTTCTTGGTCATTTCTGGGGGCAATATAAGGTTTACTTGTCCAATTCCAATCCGGTGCAGGTAAGGCTTGTTGGTCTACTTTCCCGTTAACTGTTAAGGGTATGGTTTCTAGTGGCACAAAGGCCGCTGGTATCATGTAATCGGGTAGTTTACTCTTTAAAAACTCTGGTAGGTCTGTTTTCAGGTGTGGTGCGGTGTCAGATGTAAAATAAGCAACTATGCGATTTTCCCCAGTTGTGGCTTTTTGCACCATGACTAATGCTTGTTTAACTTGAGGATGGCTATTAATAACTCCAGTAATTTCTCCTAGTTCGATGCGGAAACCACGTATTTTAATTTGCTGGTCAGCACGTCCGAGATATTCTATTTCTCCCTCTGGTAAACGCCTAGCTAAGTCACCGCTACGATATAAACGACTACCAGGGATTTGGCTGTAAGGGTTGGGAATAAATCTTTCTGCACTCAAGCGCGGTTGATGCAAATATCCCCTAGTCACTCCAGCACCACCAACATAAATTTCCCCTGGAACGCATAAGGGTGAAGGTTCTAAGTTCTCATCTAAGATATAAAGTTGTAAATCGGGAATAGGCTGACCGATAAGGCTACCGCGGTTACTGATTATATCTGCTTGAGTAATCGGTCTATAGGTGACGTGAACGGTGGTTTCGGTGATACCGTACATATTAATTAATTTTGGTTGTTCGTCACCATATAATTCCGTCCAAGGTTGTAAACTTGGTAGTTCTAAGGCTTCTCCACCAAAAATTACGTAGCGCAAAGGTAACTTTTCTTGCTTTTCTTTGGCAATGGGGATTAATTGTTTAAAGGCTGAAGGTGTTTGATTTAATACTGTAACTTTGTGTGTTTGTAGCAGTTGGAAAAAGTCTGCTGGTGAACGACTTGTCCAATAAGGAACTACCACCACTTGACCACCATATAATAAAGCTCCCCAGATTTCCCATACTGAGAAGTCGAAGGCGTAGGAGTGAAATAAAGTCCAGACATCTTGACTGTTAAACTCAAACCAGGATGCGGTAGCTTTGAGGAGGCGAATGACGTTACTATGAGTGACTATACAACCTTTGGGCGTGCCTGTAGAACCACTAGTATAAATTACATAGGCTGGACAATCTGGTAATATACGGACTATTGGCGGTTGAGAATTTTCCGGTTTTAACTGGGTGACAATATCTTCGAGGATGAGGATTTCTTTTTCACATTCAGGTAATTGGGAAATTAAGGCTTTTTCTGTGATTAAGAAGATAATACCACTATCTTGTAACAAAAATTCTATGCGATCGCTTGGGTAATTAGGATCAATGGGAACATAAGCAGCACCAGCTTTCAAAATCGCTAAAATGGTAATCACCAATTGTTCTGAACGTTCTAAATACACACCTACCAAGCATTCCGGCTTGACTCCTTGAGTTTGCAGATAATGGGCGAGGCCATTGGCACGGGTTTCTAATTCTGTAAAACTGAGGCTGGTTTGTTGATGAACTAGGGCAGTTTTATTTGTATATTTTATTGCTGCTTGACTAAAGACAGAAACTATGGTATCAGCAGATAAAAAGTTTTGGGGGTTGGTGTTGACTGCTTGCAGTAATTGTTGCCGTTCTGGGATAGAGATGAGTGATCGCCTGTGATATGATATTTGCGGATGAGTCGCCATCTCCGCTAAGGCAGCTTGGTAATACTGGCTATATTGCTCAACTTGTGGATCTGTAAATTGTTGGATGTCATAGATTAAATTCAGTTCTAAAGCTGCACTTCCTGGTACTAAACAAAATTCTGTCAAGAAAGGGAAATCCGTTTCTTCAAAAATATCAATTTTGTCAACTTGAATTTCTGGTAAATTTAGCAATGCTTCATAGACGTGAAAATGCACATAATTAAATCCCACTTCAAATAGGGGGCGTTTGTCAATGAGGCGCTGAATTTCCGCTAAAGGAAAGTCACGATAGGGAAGAATTTCTGTCTCTGCACGAAAAACAGCCTGTATCAAATCCATCCAACTATCAGAAGTTAATTCCAAGCGCAAGGGTACTGTATTCACAAACAAACCCAATAAATTTTCACTATCAGTAGTTTCGGGTCTGGCATTAATTACGTTACCTGTTACCACCTCTTTTTGTCCAGTGATAAAGGAGAGAACCCGCAGATGTAAAGCTAAAAGGGCTGTTTTTAAGGGAACACCGATATTTTTTGTGAGTTTACGAATATTATTGGCTAATTCCTCATTAATAGTTACTGATAGGCGTTTTAACTGGCGTTTTTGAGATTCTTTGGCAGTGCTTCCTGTATGAAGACGCGGGAGGGTAGTTACTTGTAAATTACTGAGATGTTGTTGCCAAAATTGCCGAATTTCTTGATTAGCGATCGCATTTTGTTCTTGAATAATAAAATCTTTGTAAGTAATCTCTGATATGGACAAAGGTAACAAAGTTTCCGATTCTAAATACTGCACATAACGCTGTAATAGTTGCGTTAGTAAAGTTGCCACACTCCAACCATCTAGAATGACATGATGAAAACTAAAACTAAAACTGAGTTCTTCATCTGATACTCTATGAATTTGGAAACGGAACAGAGGTGATTTCTTAATATCAAAAGCCCGGTTTTTTTCAGATTCGATCCATGCAGCAATTTGTGCAAGTGCATTGGCTTTCAAAGTTCGCAAATCAACTACAGTTAAAGGTAGTTCAACGTCTTTATGTACAATTTGGATAGGAGTGCTATATCCTGTCCAATGAAAGGAACTTCTTAACACTGGATTCGCTAAACAAATATCAAGAATTGCCTTTTTCCAGGCTGATTCTGAATAACTCAAATGTAAATCAAAGGTAAAAATTTGGTGAAAAATTGCCGAATCAGGATGTAATTCACTGTGATAAAGCATTCCTCCCTGTAAACTAGAAAGAGGATAAGCATCTTCAGCATCTTGCGGTAAAAGCTGTTTGTCTGCTGCTGAAATTAAATTACTTGCAGGAGTTTGATTAATATTAGATGATGATATTGTACCTGTTGCTTTTTTAGTAGCCAAATAACGCACAGTTGCAAATTCATATAACTCTCTAGCTGAAATCGCAAAACCAGCTTTTTTAGCTTTAGCAATCACTTGTAAAGCTAAAATTGAATCTCCACCAATTTCAAAGAAATTATCATCAATACCTACCTTTTCCAAACCCAAAGTTTCCGCCACAATAGCACATAAACTTTCTTCATCAGCATTGCGGGGAGCGACATAATCCTCTTCTACTCTTAACAAATTCCAATCTGGTGTAGGTAAAGCCTTAACATCAATTTTACCATTCACATTCAAAGGAAAAACATCCACACTTACATAAGCTGCGGGAACCATATAATCAGGCAACTTATTCTTCAAATATTGACGCAGTTCATTTCCATGCAGTTGAGATTCTCCAGGCACATAATAAGCAACTAGACGTTTTTCTTCTTCCCATTCATCAGTAATAACCACCGCTTCTCGGACTTGAAAATGGGATGTTAAAGCTGCTTGAATCTCTCCCAACTCAATCCGAAAACCGCGAATTTTGACTTGTTGATCTATTCTCCCTAAATACTCTAAATCTCCATTGCTTAATCTTTGCGCTAAATCACCACTGCGATAAATTCTTCCACTACCAAAGGGATTTGGTAAAAACCTTTCTGCTGTTAATCCTGGACGATTTAAATAACCACCTGTCACTCCTGCACCAGCTACATAAATTTCTCCAGGAATACCATCAGCAACCGGTTCTAATTTTTCATCTAGTAAGTAGATCGAAAGATCAGGAATTTCTCTACCAATTACACTCGCTTTTACTTTTAAATCCTGACGAGAAATAGGACGATAAGTAACATGAACGGTAGTTTCTGTAATCCCGTACATATTCACTAAACGAGGTTTTTTATCCCCATATTTTTCTAACCAAGGTTGCAAACTTTGTAAATCTAAAGCTTCACCACCAAATATTACATAGCGTAATGCTAATTCTCCCACACTAGCTTCATCAGTGCGAATCAATTGATAAAAAGCTGAAGGGGTTTGATTGAGGACTGTCACTCCTTCTGTGGTGAGAAATTCTCGGAATGTTTCTGGTGTGCGGCTTAACCAAAAAGGAACAATAATTACCTTACCACCATATAATAAAGCACCCCACAATTCCCATACAGAAAAGTCAAAAGCAAAGGAATGAAACAGCGTCCAAATATCATTTTCATTAAAACCAAACCAGGGTTCTGTAGAACGCATTAACCGGATAGCGTTACTGTGAGTGACAATACAACCTTTAGGAGTTCCAGTCGAACCGCTAGTGTAAATAATATAGGCAGGAAATTCCGGTTTTACCGTGATTTGTGGTGATGTCTGTGGTTGCTGGATAAGTTCAGATTCGATAGATTTGAGAGTAAAAGCGGTAATTTTTTCGTCAGTTAATTCTGATAGTAGTGTTTCTTCTGTAATTAATACTAAAATGCCACTATCTTCCAGAATTAATTGCCGACGGACAGCAGGAGAATTAGGATCAAGGGGAACATAAGCTGATCCAGTTTTGAGAATTGCCAAAATAGCAGTAATTATCTGTTCCGAACGTTCCAAACATATTCCTATTCTTGTCCCTGGTTTTACTCCTTGACTAAGTAAATAATGTGCCAACTGATTGGCTTGACTATTCAATTCTGTATAATTCAGAATATGTTTATTAAATTGAACTGCTGATTTTTCTGGATATTTTTGAGCAATACTTACAAAGGCAGAAATTAGTGTTTCCGTGGTGTCTTTTATTAATATTTCGGGTTGAGAAATAGTAATATCTCTTGCTTCTGGCAAGGAAATGGCAAGATCACAAATCGTACTTTCTAAATTATTTGCTGCTTCAGTAAATAGATTTTGGAAATTTGTAGTTATCTGCTCAACTGTTTCTGCATCCAGATAAGAAAGGTTATAATCAAAATCTATTTTAATATCGCTATTTTCTTCATATTCTCGCACATAAATAATTAGAGGGACTTTTTGCTGCTGACTATAAAGAGGAATACAACTTGTTTGAGTATCGGCAAAATATTCATTGTAATCATGTCTTTCATAGGAAAGATAAACTTCAAATAAATGTTCTTTATTATTGGATTGAAACCCAGAAATACGCTTCATTTCTCCCACAGGAAAGCGTTGATGACGATAATCTTGGCGTAGTAAAGAACGAATCTTATTTAATAACTCATGAATTGTTTCATTACCATTAACATCCACACGAAAAGGAATGGTGCTAACAAATAAACCAATGGCATCTTTAAAGCTTTTTTTATTCCGGTTTAAGAGAGACAAACCTACAACTAAATCTTTCTTGCTATAGCGTTTAGTTAAATATATGGAAATCAAACTCAGGATAAAATGAAATACGTTTGATTGGATGTTTTGGCAAAGTTGACTAACCCGGTTATATTGTTCACGGGAAATGTAAATAGATTGTCGTTGTCCGTGCAATTCTTGTTGTTTAATTGAGGTGAAAATATTAGGGGAAATGTCGCTTAAACGTTGCTGCCAATAATTGCGATCGCGCTGAAAATTCTTTGATTCTAAATATGCTGCTTCGTCATCTATATATTCAGCAATTACCCAATCTCTTTCTATTTGATTATCCTTACCATCATGGATAATTTGATTGTAAGTTTTAATTACCTCTCGAAAGAAAATAGCGGTTCCCCAACCATCAGTAATAGCATGATGATATTTTGCGAAAATAATATGGTAATCCTCTCGAACTCGAATTAATTGAAAGTCAACCAAAGAGGCATTTTCACCAAAACTAAAAGGTTTTTTAAATTCCTGATTTATATATTCTTCAGCCTGTTCTTTGCTGTTTTCCCGAATGGAAAAATCAATCAAAGGAATATTAGCATTTTCATGATTTGCTATGGTCTGTAAAGGTTTACCTTCAACTTCATAAATTCGTGTCCGCAAACCGGGATAACAATCAATTATCTTATTCATGGCATAGTTGAAAACTTCCCGTTTAAAAGTGCCATAAACAATTACAGTCGCACCAATATTGAGATGAAAACCTTCTGCCCACATCCTTTGGTCAATATAGATTTCTCTTTGATTGATTGATAATGGCAATATCTGATTCATAATGTATTAGTTCCTTAAATCAATGAACTGTTTAAAATATCTGATGATGCTTTGATAATCAAAACTTTATTTTTTACCACAACACATAATAAGAACCTATCATTGGTTTTAGAAGCATTTGATTGACAAGAAGATGATTATATGAAATATATGGTAATGTCAATACCGTAACCTAAAAAACATAGTGTTGGAGTAAAGATTTAGAAGCATTTGATTGACAAGAAGATGATTATATGAAATATATGGTAATGTCAATACCGTAACCTAAAAAACATAGTGTTGGAGTAAAGATTATGCCTGATTTTTTAAATAGTCCTCAAAGTGAGCATTTGAGAACTTTGGTTGATGTCACAGACCAGCTAAGTTTCTTCGTTCCCTTAGTTCTCCCCGAATCTGGTGGGGAATTGGTAGTCTATGGAATGGAGTGGGACGGTGAGGAGTTAGCATTTGACAACATAAATCGTTCGTATTATAAATCACATTCATTATTTGATCAAGAATATGGGAGTATGACTTTTAAGCCGAATGTTGGAGATATGATGCTTTTTGATGGTGGTCGTTTTTATCATTGTATTGTACCAACAGTGGGCGATCGCACCAGAATAACTATTGGTGGATTTCTTTCCTTCGCTAAAGAGCATGATGCAGTCTATTATTGGAGCTAATTTCTATGGTTCATGTAAGTATTATCACTCCCTGTTACAATGCCGATAAATTTATTGGTAAAGCCATAGAAAGTGTTCGCGCTCAAACATTCACCGATTGGGAACATATTATTGTAGATGATGGCAGTACCGACAGTTCCGCCGAAATTATCGCATCCTATACAGAATTAGAACCACGTTTAAAGTTAATTAGACAGTCTAACTGTGGTCCCTGTGTTGCTAGGAATAATGGCTTTAAAGCCTGTTCTGAAAAATCGCAATACTTACTATTTTTTGATGCAGATGACTGTATAGAACCGCAAATGCTAGAGATAATGATTGCCTACCTGAACACACACACTGATGTTGGGGCAGCTTACTGCGATTTTTATCACATTGATGCGGAGGATAACCCCATAGAAACTGTTTATTGTCCTAGATTAATTCCTTCTGTGTTTGGTGTGAAAACTTTACCATACAATATACCTGAAACACCTTTAGTAGCTATTGCGGCTGGGTTAGGAGGAGGACTAGACGCACGTACTATGTTCCGTCGCAGTATCTATGAACAAACATCAGGATGGAATGAGAATTTTGGAAGAAATAGTGGACAAATCATTGATATTTTGCTACAAATCGCTTTAATTAGCAACGTTCATTTTGTGTCCGAAAAACTGTATCAATATCGTTTACATAATAGCAACCAACTACATATAAATGTCAATTTTGAAGAAGAGGCTAAAAAAATTATCAATAAGTGGAAAAATCAAAACCATTTAAATTCCGAACAAAAAAAACAAGTTGATCACGCCATATTTTTTTATGAAAAAAGATTGGTTCCTTTAGTAGCAATGATGTCTGCTAATCAGTTAATTACAGAAAGGAAAATCCTGCCAGCTTTGAGTTTATATTTCCAAGGGGCAAAAAACTACTTCCTGTCATTGTTTTTTCTGTCCACTTTCAACTAGACATAATTTTAACCAGAGTTAATATGATAAATCACTCAGAAGCTGAAGATATTGATCTTTTAGAATTACTGCTCGAAGAAGAAGGAATCGAATTACAAAACAAAGACCTATTGATTTCCCGTCGTAACCTCACCCAAGCACTTGCTTCCTTTCAACAAAGGCGGTTATGGTTTCTCTATGAATTAGAACCAACATCCTCTGCTTATAATATTTGTTCGGTTTTTAGTCTCCAAGGATTGTTAAATGTCCCAGCTTTGCAGCAAGCTTTTCAACAATTGCAACAACGACATGAAAGCCTACGCACCACATTTATAGATATTGATGGAGAACCTTGGCAAAAAATTCATCCTCATCCTTTGACTGAACTGGTATTAGAAGATTGGAGTACAAATACAACTGAAACTGCACCAATAATTGCTAAAATAGCCCGTTCTGAAGGTGATTATACCTTTGATTTACAAACTAGTCCATTAGTTCGCGCTCGCCTTTTTCAACTTGCAGCAAATCAACATATTCTCACCCTGACTTTACATCATATTATTGCTGATGCCTGGTCTATTGGTGTAATTTTACAAGAAATTGCCCTGCTTTATCAATTAGCAATTGCCGGTGAACAAATAACACTTCCTGAATTAAAATTTCAATATACTGATTATGCCCTATGGCAAAAAGAAAAATCTCATAATTCTCATTTAGAAAATAGTCTCAATTATTGGGAGAAGCAATTAGCAGAATTACCAATTTTACAATTTCCCACTGATTTTTCTAGACCCCGTTTACAAACATTTCGCGGAGATTTAGTTAAATTTGAACTATCAAATCATCTAACTACAGCCATTCGTACCTTGAGTCAAAAAGAGGGGACAACCCTATTTATGACCTTGATGGCTGCTTTTCAAGTGCTATTATCACGTTACACAGGACAAGACGATATACCTGTAGGAACTTCCATTGCTAACCGTCCGGGAATGGATGCAGAAAAACTGATTGGGTTTTTCGTGAATATGTTAGTAATTCGCAGTAATTTAGCTGATGAACCTAGTTTCAAAACTCTATTAAATAGAGTTAAAACAACAATTTTGACGGGTTTTGAACATACAGAAGTTCCCTTTGAAACTTTAGTAGAAAGATTAGATTTAGAAAGAGATACCAGTCGCAATCCTTTATTCCAAATTGCCTTTACTTTATTAAATGCACCCAAACCAGAATTTAGCACAGGTGATTTAGAAGTTTCCATTTTAGCAAATCAAGAAGCGGCTCGTTTTGATTTAGAATTGTTCATTACTGAAAGTGAAGATAGGTTAAATGGAGTTTTATCCTACAACGTAGATTTATTTAAAAGAGAAACAGTAGAAAGATTTGCCCGTCATTTTTGCCAACTCCTAGAAAATTTAATCTCCCAACCAGATACCCCAGTCAGTCGTGTACCTTTTTTACGAACAGAAGAATTAGCTGTTTTAGCACCAAATCAACCTTCCCAAACTTTTCCTGTGCAGTTTTGTTTGCATGAAATTTTTACTCAACAAGCAAAATTACGTCCTCAACAAATAGCATTGATATTTGAAAATGAGAACCTCACTTACTCAGAAGTAAATCATCGCGCTAACCAATTAGCACATTATTTAATTAGTGCTGGAGTGATACCAGAAGCAAGAGTGGGACTATGGTTGTCCCGTTCCTTAGATTTGATAGTGGCTATTTTGGCTATTTTGAAAGCTGGGGGTGTTTATGTTCCCTTTGATCCTGACTATCCGAACGATCGCATAGCCTATATGTTAGAGGATAGTCAAGTTACAGTTTTACTCACACATACTCAATTTGAAACACAAATACCACCCCATTCAGCTAAAATTATATTTATTGATAACTGTCAAACTGAACTGGCACAAGCGCCAACAACAGATCCAGAAATATTAGTCTTTCCAGATAACGCCGCCTACATTATTTATACCTCCGGTTCTACAGGAAAACCCAAAGGAGTTGTTGTCAGTCATCGTCATGTTGTGCGGTTAATGTTAGCAACTGAAAAATGGTTTAACTTTAACGCCAAAGATGTTTGGACACTCTTTCATTCCTGCGCTTTTGATTTCTCAGTTTGGGAAATTTGGGGTGCTATTTTCTTTGGTGGTCATTTAGTAATTGTTCCGTATCTAGTTAGTCGTTCACCTGAAGAATTTTATAACTTATTATGTGATTCTAAAGTCACAGTTTTAAACCAAACACCCTCAGCTTTTCGGCAATTAATTCAAGCAGAATCAATACTTTGTCGAGAAGCAGAAATAGAATTACGTTATGTTATTTTTGGAGGTGAAGCCCTCGATTTAGCAAGTTTAGAACCTTGGTTTGAACGTCATGATGATCAATTTCCCTTACTCGTAAATATGTACGGAATTACAGAAACCACAGTTCACGTTACTTACCGTCCGATTTATTTAAAAGATGTTAAACAACGGTTAGGAAGTTTAATTGGTAAACCAATTCCTGATCTTTCCTTATATATTTTAGATCGTCATTGTCAACCCGTTCCCATTGGCGTAGTTGGGGAAATGTATGTTGGTGGTGCAGGTGTAACTCGCGGTTATTTTAATCGTCCACAATTAACCGCAGAGAGGATGATTCCCAATCCATTTAATAATTCAAAACCAGAACGTCTCTACAAAACTGGTGATTTAGCTCGCTTTCTTGATAACGGTGAAATTGAATATATAGGAAGAAACGATCATCAAGTAAAAGTTCGTGGTTTCCGCATTGAATTAGGTGAAATTGAAGCAGTTATTAAGCATCATCCAGAAGTACGTGATGCCTTAGTCATTGTCAGAGAAGAAGCTGAAGAAGATGTACGAATAGAGGCTTATATTGTTCCTAAAAATCAAATTTTCGACTCGGAAACTTTGATAAGAGAACAAACCGAAGAATGGCAATATACTTTTAACGACACCTATCATCTGACTGAAACAGAAACTAACGAATCATTTAATATTATCGGTTGGAATAGTAGTTACGACAATCAACCTATTCCTGCTGAAGAAATGCGTCAATGGTTAAATAATACCTTAACACGAATTCAAGCTCTAAAACCCCAAAGAGTTTTAGAAATTGGTTGCGGTACAGGGATGATATTATTAAATATTGCTGATCAAGTAGAATCTTATTGGGGAACAGATTTTTCCCAAGCTGCAATTATTCGCTTGACAAATATTCTCCAAAATCGCTCCTGGAATCATATCAATTTATTAACTAGAGAAGCCACTGACTTTTCAGAAATTCCTGAAAATTATTTCGATAGCATTGTGATTAATTCTGTTGCTCAATATTTTCCCTCTATTGAGTATTTACAGCAAGTAATTACAGGTGCTTTACGAATACTAGCACCAGGAGGAAGTTTATTTATTGGTGATAATCGGAATTTATCACTTTTAAATTATTTTCATGCCAGTGTTGCCTATTTTCAAGCTAATGATAATACAGATAAAGAAACCTTTAATACCCAAATTAGGCGCATAGCCAAAACAGAAAACGAGTTAGTAATTGATCCGCTTTTCTTTGTTAATTTAACAGAAGTATTCCCCGATTTAACAGCAGTAGAAATTCAACTCAAAGCCGAAAATAGCGATAATGAACTTACTAAATATCGTTATGATGTCGTTTTAGATAAATTAGGTACATCAGCAAATCAACCAATAAAAGTTATTTGGCAAGATTGGGAAACAGCAAATTTACAATTAGAAGATTTAAAACAGCAAATTATCAAAGTGGGTACAATTGGTTGGTGTAATATACCCCATTCTCGGTTAATTAAAGATGTTGCCATTTGTCAATGGATATCAGAGAATAATAGTGAAAATACCATTGCTGAATTAAAGCAAGTTATTGAAAATATTGATATCAAAAAAGCAATTGATCCAGCAGATTTATATGCAGTTGCTCAAGAAATTGGTTGTCAAGTAACTATTAGTTATTCACTAACAAAGCCTGATTATTTTGATGTTTGTTTCTATCCCACAACAGAAGGAAAACGTCTTGCACCAGTAATGCCAATTAGCAGTAAAATATCCACTGAAAGTAATCAATCTTACTGGATTAATCCACTTAAAGGACGTTTTGCCAAATCCTTAATTTCCCAGCTAAAAAAACAGGTGCGGGAAAAATTACCAGAATATATGCGTCCATCTGCTTTTGTGATGTTAGACAGTTTCCCCATGACTCCCAGTGGTAAACTAGATAGACGTGCTTTACCTATACCAGAGCGAGATTTAACTATTAGTAAACAAGCTTTTATTCCAGCCACAACTTCAACAGAAAAGAAATTATCTCAAATCTGGATTGATGTTTTAGGAATTGATAATATTGGTATTACAGAGGATTTCTTCCATTTAGGTGGACATTCACTTTTAGCCACTAAATTAGTTTCTAGAATTAGAGAAGAATTTAGTTTAGCTTTGCCTTTACGTGCGGTTTTTGAATATTCCACTATTGGTGGTTTAGCAGATGAAATTGATAGTTTATCTCTAGTGAGTAATTCTACAAATACACCTCAAGATATTATATCTCATCTAACTCACCGAGAAAATTTACCACTTTCTTTCTCTCAATCTCGACTGTGGTTTTTAGATTTATTAGAACCCAATACTCCTGCTTATAATATCTCTGTTGCTTTCCGTTTAGATGGCAATTTAAACCAAGAAGCATTACATCAAAGTTTGCAAATCATTATTCAACGTCATGAAGTATTACGTACAACCTTTGATAGTCAAGACGGTGTACCAATCCAAGTAATTCATGAATTTTTAGAAGTGCCGTTAACAGTAACAAATCTTAGTCATTTAGACTCTCAAACCCAACAAGAAACACTGAAAAATGCCGTTAAAGAAGTCATCATTTCTCCTTTTAATTTGCGTAAACTGCCTTTATTGCGTGTCCATCTCTATCAGTTATCTGAAGACGTTTATATATTTGTTTTAGTAATACATCATATCATTTCTGATGCTTGGTCTTTGGGATTAATGATTAAGGAATTATCCTTATCTTATACTGCACTCTGTCAGGATAATATCAAATCTTTATCTCCTTTATCTATACAATATGCTGACTTTGCTAATTGGCAACGGACAACTTTTGAGCAAACACAATTACCTGCACAATTAGCTTACTGGAAACAAAAATTAGCTGGTGCAACTGAGGTTTTACAATTACCAACAGATTATCCTCGTCCCCCAGTTGTTAGTCATCAAGGTAGTGCAGTATCCTTTACCATTAATAAACAAACAAGTGAGAAGTTGCAAAAATTATGTGAATCTCAAGGTGCTACCTTATTCATGGGATTATTAGGGGTATTTAGCATCTTATTAATGCGTTATTCAGGGCAAGAGGATTTATTAATTGGGACACCAATTGCTAACCGTAATCGTAAACAAGTTGAAGATTTAATTGGCTTTTTTGTCAATACTTTAGTGATTAGAAATGATTTAAGCGGTAATCCTAATTTTATCAATTTACTCTCCAGAATTAAAGAAGAAACCTTACAAGCTTACGCTTACCAGGATGTACCTTTTGAAAGAATTGTCGAAGAACTACATCCCGAAAGAAATTTGAGCCATCATCCCTTATTTCAGGTGATGTTTGTCCTGCAAAATACACCAATGGGTAAATTAGAATTACCCAATTTACAACTAACTCCCTGGGAAATGGAACAGGTGACAGCGAAGTTTGATTTAGTTCTGTCAATGGTAGAAACAGAACAGGGATTACAAGGGGAATGGGAATACAATACTGATTTGTTCCAGGAAACAACCATTCAGCGAATGGTAGGACATTGGCAAACTTTGCTAGAAAATATTGTTGCTAACCCTGAACAGAGGATTAGGGAATTGACCTTATTAACAGCAACAGAGCAAAATCAATTGTTGTTACAATGGAATCCTCCTCAAGTTGATATTCTTCAAAATCAATGTATTCATCAATTATTTGAATTACAGGTTGAAAAAACACCGGATGCAATTGCAGTGGTGTTTAAAAACAAAAGTCTGACCTATCGGGAGTTAAATCAACGGGCCAATCAATTAGCAAATTATCTGCAATATTTAGGAGTAAAACCAGATGTATTGGTGGGGATTTCTATTAAACGTTCTTTAGAGATGATAGTGGGATTATTAGGAATTTTGAAAGCTGGTGGTGCATACATTCCTTTAGATCCTGATTATCCTCTAGAACGCTTAGAATATATTATTGAAGATACTGGTTTATCCATACTGTTAACACAGGAAAAATTTGCGTCAAAACTAACAGTAAATCACACAGAGATAAATATAGTATGTTTAGATGCAAACTGGCAAAAAATTAACGAATATAACCAAGAAAATCCAGTTAGTATAATTCACCTCAAAAATTTAGCCTATATTATTTATACTTCTGGTTCAACTGGTAAACCAAAAGGAGTAGCGATCGCTCATCAATCTTTAGTTAATTTTGCAACAGTAGCTATTAAAGAATACGAAATCACATCCTTAGATCGCATTATCCAATTTTTCTCCATTAACTTTGATGCCTCAGTAGAACAAATTTATCCCACTCTCATTGTTGGTGCTACCTTAGTTTTACGAACCGATGAAATGTTACTCTCTACCAAAAGTTTTTGGGAACATTGTCATTATCACCAGTTAACATTTATGTCACTACCTACTGCTTTCTGGCATCAGTTAACTTCGGAAATTATCCCTAAAAACATGATTCCTGAATCTATACGGTTAATTGTTTTTGGTGGAGAAAAAGTATTACTAGAAAATGTTCAGAACTGGCAAAAATCTGTATATCACTTACCCCATAAAACTAAATTATTAAATACCTATGGACCCACAGAAGCAACAGTAGTATCATCTATCTATAATTGCAATAACACAGATAAAATATCAATTCCCATCGGTAAACCAATTGATAATGCTCAATATTTTGTTCTTGATCAATATTTACAACCAGTTCCTATTGGAGTTTCAGGAGAATTATATATTGGTGGTAATAATTTAGCCAGGGGTTATTTTCACCGTCCAGGATTAACTGCGGAAAAATTTATTCCTCATCCTTTTAGTTATCAACCTGGTGCGCGTCTCTATAAAACAGGTGACTTAGTTTGTTATCTTTCTGACGGTAACATCGAATTTTTAGGACGCATTGATCATCAAGTAAAAATACGCGGTTTCCGTATCGAATTAGGAGAAATTGAAACGGCATTAATTCAACATCCAGATGTACTTAATGCTGTGGTGATTACTTCGACAGATTCATCTGGTAGTAACTGTCTCATTGCCTATATTGTTACTCAGCAACAGCCATTAATCTCTTCAGGTATATGGCGCGATTTCTTAAAAGCAAAATTACCTGATTACATGATACCCAGTAATTTTGTGATTTTAGATCATCTACCTTTAACACCTAATGGTAAAGTTGATCGGAAAGCCCTATCTACCCTAAGTGTAGACAGAAATATTGACTCTGATCAACAAATTTCACCCCGCACACCTTTAGAATATAAGTTGGTGGAAATATGGGAAGAAATATTAAAAGTCAGTCCTATAGGTGTAACTGAAAACTTCTTTGATTTAGGTGGTCATTCTCTCTTAGCCATTAGATTAATAGCTGCCATTGAACAAAAATTAAAATGTAATTTACCAGTTGTTTCCTTATTCCGAGAAGGCACAATAGAAAAAATTGCCACCTTACTGGAGCAGGAAAAACCCAGCAGTAATTTAGATGTTCTCATTCCTTTGCAAACTAAAGGTAATTTACCTCCCTTATTTCTCATTCACCAAGCAGGTGGTTATGGTTTATCCTATTCAGTATTAGCCGAAAAATTAGCTAAAGAACTGGATAAACAACGTCCTATTTATGCAATTCAAGCACGTGGTTTAGATGGTAAACAACCGCCTTTAGATACTATCGAAGCAATGGCAACTAGTTATATTAGTGCTATTCGAGAAATACAGCCTTCTGGACCTTATTTATTAGGTGGTCACTCTTTAGGAGGATTAATTGCTTTTGTAATGGCTCATCAATTAGAAACTGGAGGAGAACAAATTGCACATCTATTAATTATGGATACCCATCCACCTTTAGCAACTGATGAAATTACAGCTTCCCTTGAAGATGATGCTGGTATTCTTTGCTTTATTGTTGAACAAATAGGATTGCATTTTCAAAAAACCATCAATATTGCCTATGAAGAACTAGCAACTTTAGATCAAGAATCCCAATTTGAATATGTGCTACAAACTTTGCAGCATCATGAAGTTATCCCACCAGACTCAGGACGGAATCTAATTGCAGGTTTAATTAACGTTTATAAAGCTAATTTACAAGCTAGTCTAATTTATCAACCACAGCCTGTGAAATCTCCTATTACAGTCTTTAAAACTGCATCCTTAGCAGAACAGTTTCCAAATGATCCTACAGTTGGTTGGGGAAAATTAACCTGTGAAAAAGTGCGTGTTTCTTGCGTAACAGGTGAACATCAGACCATGCTCAAAGAACCTGATGTCAGAAATTTAGTAGCTGAAATTGTGAAGATTTTAGATAACTAGCTTGTAGCTTGTTATGCTAGTCTCATCTAGATTTATGTGCAGTAGGTTTTATAAATAAAAAATGCAGACTTTTACATTTATTTGGTTAGGACAACTAATTTCTTTAATTGGTGTTTCCATGACCGGGTTTGCTCTGGATATCTCAATTTTTCAGGAAACTCGCTCTGCCACCCAATTTGCTTTCCTTACCGTTGCTTGTACAATACCAATCATTATTGTTTCGCCTATAACAGGCATATTAGTTGATCGTTGGGATCGTCGCTTGATCATGATCATTAGTGATGTCTGTCAAGGACTGTTTACTCTGATGTTGATAGTGCTAATAAGTATTGGTCAATTAGAGATTTGGCACATCTATCTCAGAAATATTTTTACTTCCATCATTGGTGCCTTCCATTCATCTGCTTATCAAGCTTCTATTACCTCTCTAGTGCCTAAAGATGATTTAACACGGGTAAATGGAATAATTCAACTAGGAACGGGCATTCAGCAACTTATTGGACCTTTACTCGGAGGTATTTTGCTGGGTATTCTGAAGCCAAGAGATATTCTTATCATCAACTTTGTAACTGTGTTAGTTGCTCTTGTTCCCCTTGTATTGGTACGATTCCCTCAGTTAAATCATGCTGCTGATGGGAAGCGGGACAATCCATCTTCTTCATTTTGGCAAGAGGCACTAAGCGGTTGGACTTATCTAACAGAGCATCCTGGATTACTTAGCTTTCTGATTCTATTCACCATTTACCAATTTTTTACCGGTTTAATGAGTGTACTAAGCTTTCCACTAATTCTTTCTTTAACCAGTCCATCTGGTTTAGGACAGATAGTATTTGTTAGCGGTATGGGGATGTTAATCAGTTCTATAGTAATGAGTACATGGAAGAAAAATTGGCAGAACTTGATCAATCCTATTCTCATCTCTATGTCGCTGAGTGGGTTGTGCATAATTCTTGCTGGTTTACGCCCTTCTATCATTCAAATTGCTATTGCTACTTTACTTTTCTTCCTGACTACACCTTTTATCAGTGGATCAGTGCAAGTTATCTTACAGACAATAGTTCCTGAATCGTTACAGGGAAGAGTATTTGCCTTAACTGGAGCGATATGGGTAACGGTTGTACCGCTTGCTGCGATTATTGCTGGACCGCTTGCTGATTATGTTTTTGAGCCACTCATGTCTTTTGACGGACCTGGGGCTGGATTACTATTAGGCCAAATAATTGGGTCTGGTCCTGGTCGTGGTATTGGACTATTATTTGTAATCATAGGATTTCTTCTATTAGCGACAGTATTTATTAGCTCTCAATACCCTGCCATTCGAGATTTGGAAGTATCGGCTCAATAAAGAATTGGGAACGAAGTAACCCCCTGATCCCGGATTTCTCACAAAGAAAAGAAAAAAAGGGGTCAAAAACTGCGAAAATGTATATGTAAAAAGCATTTCAGCAATTATAAAATATGACCCCAATAAGAACAGATAGTACACCAAAACAGTTC
>NZ_VILA01000011.1:0-626 GCF_009712025.1 Dolichospermum sp. UHCC 0406 | reverse complement strand
AATGCTTTTGCAGATGGGATAAAGGGGATTGTAGTTTCCCCAGTCAAGGTAACACTTTCAAAGTAAAAGATATTTGTCTATATTTTTTACAACTATAACCCCAATGTTAATTAAACCTCAAATTAAAACTCCAGAGAAATTACCGTTTTTAGAAAAATTATGTTGGCAAAGAGAAAATATAGAAAATCTTACTCCTTTAGAAATGCTGAGAATATATGAACGCGGGTGGCATTACCGGGGAGTTTTAGGCGACTTGAGCCAAATAGAATCCTTATTTGTGCAACAATTAGCTCAATATTATCATTCATGGTTAGGAGCAAAAATGTTTGAAAGGGAATTTCATCAAAAAATTTTAATTGTTCTTAATCAATTAAATGCTAATTTTTTATTAGAGTGTGGCGCGTATTTTGGCGGTGGGACTCTGGTTAGTTTAAATCATGGGGAATATAGATTAAGCAAGGATATAGATTTTCTCTGTTCCACTGGTACTGGCTACCGATTACAGGGGAAACGCATCTAATTTTTTTTGACAAAATGTAACTTCTATGAATAGATAAAAAGGGCAGTATTACCATGTTAATATCAAGCCAATAAATGAGTATGAAGAAAATTTGATGGTAAATTCG